>JASKLO010000020.1 GCA_030153605.1 Thermosipho sp. (in: thermotogales) | reverse complement strand
TAATTGAAATAAGGTATTAGCTTTTCAAATTCTCTAACAAAAGGTATCTGTTCTGGTCTTGGGCCTACTAAACTCATTTCGCCTTTTAAAATATTTACAAATTGCAATGATTCGTCTATTCTTAATGGCCTAATAATTTTTCCTATTTTTAAAATCCTATCTTGCTCCTCATCTGCAAACCTTGGACCATTAGTTCTAAAATTTTTCATACTTCTTAACTTAACAAGTAGAAATTCCTTATTATCTTTGCCTATTCTGTATTGTTTAAATATTACAGGCAAACCGTCCTCAATAATTATAAGCAAAGATGCAACTAAAATAAAAGGTGAAAATACTATTAAGCCTATTATAGAACCAATTATATCTATAATTCTTTTCGCTGGTGATTCGTCAAATGTGTTTTCAAATATAATCTTATAATACTCCTCAAATTTTTCAATTACCTTTAATGGTATTCTTTTTAAGTATTTCTCAGCTAGATAAGGAAGATATTCTACTTTTATTCCTTTTTTCTCATACTCTTCTATTTTATCTTCAACCTTCTTTTTTAAAACAGGATTTGCAATAAGTATAGCATCATATTTGTTTTTTGTTTTTAATCCATCTTCAACATATTTTTCAAGAACTACCGGTGATGGATTTAAATAATCTACAAATCTAACTTTATTTAAACTTTTTTCTTGTATTTCTTCTAATATATCCCCAATTTCATCTCTTCTTCCAATTACTAAATATCTTTTTGGTTTTTCATATTTTTCAAATATTTTGTAATATACTTTATGCATCAAAGGAAGAAGAATTACAGATATCAATATGTTATAAATAAATTTATTTCTGTTTATAAAATTTTCAAGAAATAATGGGTCAAGTATTAAAAGGAAGACAGAACCTACGATAAGACCTAAAAAAACCCTAATTATTGAATCATTTAATGATTTCATTATTTCTAAATCGTATGTTCTAAAGGCAAACAATCCAAGGAAGAAAGATATGGATATAATAATAGAAAAATGCCAAGGGAAGTTAAATAAGATTAAATTAATTAAAAACAATATAATCAAATCTACAATTTTTGGCATCCTATTCATTAATATTCCACCTTTTCATTTAAATTATGAACATTAAAAGATACCAACACCAATCTTAATTACTTTAAATTTTTCATACCTCTTTAGTAAATCTCATTAATCTAAAACTCATTTATTAACCTTATTTTTTGAAAAAATTTGTCATTTTATTGCTTTAAAAAGAAATACATAATTAGAAACAGTAATATCAAAAATTAATTTTCTTTTCAGAGAATAAACTTAATTTTTCTAAAACATTTTTCAAACAGTTATAATATCTTTGGTACCTCTATGTAACATTGCATAATTATTTTACCACATCAAACAATCGCGTCAACTATTAAAAGATAATAATTTTATGTCCATCCCACCAAAAAACAACTAAAATAGTTCATAAGACTAACAATTTTAATATTCCTCAAAATAACTCAATTTTCAAAATTTATAACTTTTATTTCTAATTTCAGAAATCATTTTGTAATATTTTAATAATCTAATATTAATATAAACTGATATTATTAATTCAAAATAATTATCTAAAAAATCATTATTTCAATTTTCCAAAACTTGTAAATTGAAAGTTGAACATTATGAGTGAACATGAACCCTTTAAACTTTAATTTGACATGTATATCGTTCCTTTATTTGTCAGACAAGAACTAAATGGTCAAAATTCTGTTTTTCAATTTAATGCTTAACCTCAACAAATAATGTAAGTATAAAACATAAAAAAATTTAGAAGCAAAAAACCTAAAACACTTTATCTCCTCACTCTGTAAGGATTTTTTTAATAATTTTAGACAATTGCATTTATATAAACAATCTCTTTATTCATAACATTTCCCTTCACTTTAAATTCCTCTTTTATATCCCTTTGTTACCATTTGTATACATTTGTATACAATCATGTTAAAACCCCAACTTCATGTAGATATATATAATTGCATGCAAGCCGGCTATGCATGAAAAAATATCTGGAGGTGAACAAAGTGAAAAAGCTTGCTCTTAAATGGTTTGTTGGAACTGACGTTGACGGAAATCCAGTTTACAAAAGACAAACATTAAACGTGGAAGATACTGTTGATGTTTCAAAAGCATTAGTTATCTCTCAAACACTTGAAAAGTACACTAATTATTCTGTTGATAGTGCAAGTTTGGTTACATATGAAGATGTAACTATATAACAATTTAAAAATTAAAAGATAAGGGGGAGTAAAAAATGAAAAGACTTTCTTTAATCTACAGAAATACTACTGATGGTTCTGCTTACAGGGTTAATCTTTCTGATCCAGTCGATCCAATCGATACCGCAACATTAGAACAAGACGCACAAGTTTTAATTGACAACGGACTTATACCTGCTGGATATACTTTTGATGAAGCAAGAGTTCTAGAATCAAATACAAACGTTTTAATTGATTTGATTCAATAACTTTTAGAAAGCGGGGTTAAAATATGTTCTGGAATATTGTTAGGCTCTTTATGGAGCTTGTTGAAAGACCTGGGGAAGGAGAAAACAAGAAAAAGGAAGTTATTGAACTTGTTGATAGTATCCTGGATGATTTAAATATTGATATACCAAGAGACATCCTTGAAATCATCCTATCACCAGCAATAGATTATCTTTCGGCCGTTATGTTTGGTTGATTTTTTCTGAGGGGAGGATAATCTCCTCCTCTCTTTTTTATTCATATGGTATACTAATGTATATATAATAGGGGGTTTTAATATTGGACGTATATAAAACATATAGAGATGAAGTTAAAAATATAACCGGAAGATATTTTAAAAAATATGGTTATAAAATTTCTTCATATGAAGATTTAGAACAAACTGTCTGGTATATATTGCTTTCTGGAGTTAAAAAATTTGATGGAAGGGGAGATTTAAAAAAATTCTTACTTTCCTTTATAAAAAATAAACTGATTTCAATATTAAAATACAATAGAAAACCACCTTATTGTCAAGATAGCCCTTTTACTCCATTAACCTCAGAATATATTTCAATTGACGATTCAAAAAGTAAATATTTTAGAGAAATACATGGAGAATATGACTGAAAAGGCCGCAAAAACGCGGCCTTTTTTATTTTTAAAATAAAGCCTTTAAATACTTTTTTATTTCTTTTGTATGCTATAATATTAAGTGATTTTAAAAATTTTTAGCAAAATAAAAAATTAAATAAAAATATTTTAACGGGAGGTTTTTTAAAATGAAAAAAGCTGCTATTTTATTTTTAGTATTTTTGGCATTAAGTCTTTTTTCTTACACAGTTAGAATTGGGGATACAATTAGAATTGAAGTGTTAAATCGCCAGGATTTGTCAAGAACCGCTAAAGTTTCACTTGATGGAACTATCCCATTTCCATATGCTGGAAATATAGAAGTTGCTGGAAAAACTGTTGATGAAATTGCAGAGCTTTTAAAACCTTACGTTGAAAAGGTAGTTAAAGATCCTCAAATAACTGTATATGTTGTAAATTACGCTCCAATGCTTGTTTTCATTCAAGGTGCAATTAATAAAACATTTGATATTTCCATATATCCAAATATGACTTTAACAAAGCTATTTTCTTTTATTGGCATTTCAGTTGATTCAAAAGTAGACTTTGAAAACATTCAAATTAAACGTGGTAATGTAGTAGCTACTGTAAATCTTTTACCCTACTTTTATCAAGGAAAATTTGAAAATGATGTTGTTTTAAAAGAAGGAGATATAATATATCTTCCTCCTCTTTCAGATGAGAAAATTATACGTGTTCTTGGAGCCTACACTCTTGAACTTTCATATGAACCAGGCTTAAAGCTAAGTAATGTACTTTCAAAACTTGGACCACTTGATGAAAAATATGCTGAAATAGAAAATGCCAAAGTATTTGTTAATGGAGATATTATTTCTGTAAACCTATTAGATGTAATTTCAAATAAAAGTGATTTAGAACTTTTACCAGGTACAAAAATTTACATTCCAAAAAGAAAAGAAAATTATGTATACATCCAGGGCTTTGTTAAAAACAAAGGAAAAATTGAATTTTTACCAGAAGAAAAAATGACATTGAAAATTCTTCTTGCAAAAGTAGGACTTTTAAATGAAGAAGTTGAAAATGAAGGAATAGTAGTAATTAATAACGAAAGAAGAATAAATGTAAAAGATGTTATTTTAGGAAAAGAAGATTATAACCTAAACGTTGGAGATATTATCCAGGTTCTATATGAACCATTTGTTATCAACGTAGTTGGATTAAAAGGCGGAAGTTATACCCTTTCATATAGCGAGCCAAGAACATTACCATATTTAATTAAAAAGGTAGGAATTAGCTCTCCTGAATCAATCGAATCTGTTGAAATTGTAAGAAATGGAAAAATCCAGGATTTTGATATTAACACACTCATCTATCAAAACCCATCTATTTCTCTTGAAAAATATGACACTGTTGTAGTTAAAAATGCTCAAGAAAATGCAGTTTATTTAACTGGCGATGTTTCATCATATGTTAGTTTTTCTTTAAACGAAAAAATAACACTTCAAAGAATCCTTGCAAAAGTTGGACTTTCAGATTATAGAAAAATTGAAAAAATAACATTAAATGGAAAAGAATTAGATTTTAATAAAGACATGGAAATAGAAAAAGGCTCAATATTATATGTTTCACTTAAAAAACCTGTATATGTAACTGCAATGGGTTATATTAAAAATACTGGAAGGGTTGAATTTAACTACGATGAAACACCTGACCTTAAAACCCTTTTTGGAAAACTTGGAGGCCTAATAATTGGGCCTGATCTATATTACACATCAGATAAAGTATATGTAATAAGGAACGGCCAAATTGTTGATACATTAGATGCACAAAAGGTTTACAAAGGTGAAGTAAATATGAACCTTGAAAACAATGACTTTGTATTTGTAACTGAAAAAGAACCAAATTATGTCTACGTATTTGGAAAAGGAATGCCAAATACTTTGGTTAAATTTAAAAATACTGAAAGCTTTGACTTTAAAACACTACTTTCAAAAATTGGTGGAATTAAAGAAGGAATTAGTAAGACGGTAACTATTTTAAACGGAGCATCAAAAACAACGTTCACTTGGAATGAATATACAAATATGGAACTTGAAAATGGTAGTACCATCATTTTTGATGTTGACACAGAAAACTACGTATTTGTTGTAAACGCATCTGGTAAACCAAATATGTTCTATCTTGATAAAGAAAATACTACTTTGTATGAAATAATTACTAGAACCGAAGCTAACAAAGCATACAAATTTGTAAAACTAATTAGGGACGGTTCAGAAAAAGTTATTGATATATCAGATGTTGAATATACACTTTCATTTAACGTAAAACCAGGAGATATTATTAAAATAATTGACGCTCCTCAAAACATTGCATATGTTTTGGGTGAAGTTAATAAACCAGGAATTATTTCAGTAAATGAAGGTACAACAGTACTTGAAGCAATAATTTCTGCTGGATATTTTGGCCCAAAAGCTGCTCCTTCATCTGTTTATCTATACAAAGGTGGAATTAATGGTGAAGCTATCAAGGTTAATTTAAGTGGGGCAATTAAAGGTGGAACAATTGAAGAAAATCCAAAGGTTGAACCAGGAGACATTATATATGTCCCATCTGATCCATTTAAAGCTGCTATTGATTGGATACCTGTGATTAATAACTTAATTAACCTTTATAACAACATAAATGGGCTTTTGAGTAATTAATCTATAAAACTCTTTTTTAAGGAGTGAAATTAATATGCACATTTCAACTTCAGCAAAAATAGGTAAAAATGTAAAAATGGGATACAACATTGTTGTTGAAGATAACGTTGTAATAGAAGATAATGTCGTTATTGGCCACAATGTTGTAATAAAAAAAGATACAGTTATTGGAAAAGGTTGTGTAATTGCAGATAACACTGTTTTAGGAAAAAAGCCATTTAAAGCAAGTTCTTCTGCAACAACTGAAGAAAAGGCTTTACCACCTCTTGTTTTAGGTGAATATGTAACTATAGGTGCTAATTGCGTTATATATAGAGGCGCAATATTAAAAGATTTTGTTTTTGTTGGAGATTTGGCTAGTATACGAGAAGATGTTGAAATAGGAGAGCACACAATAATAGGTAGGGGAGTAACTGTTGAAAATAAAACAAAAATTGGAAAATACGTAAAGATTGAAACTGAAGCATACATTACAGCAATTTCAACAATTGAAGACTATTGTTTTATTGCACCAGAAGTCACTTTTACAAACGATAATTTCCTTGGAAGAACTGAAGAAAGGAAAAAATATTTTAAAGGTCCTATTGTTCGAAAAGGTGCAAGAATTGGAGCTAATGCTACAATCTTACCAGGAATTGAAATTGGGGAAGATGCTTTGGTTGCAGCAGGCGCCGTTGTAACTAAAAACATACCGCCAAGAAAAATATACGCTGGTGTTCCAGCTAAAGAATTTAAAGATGTTCCTGAAGAGCAGTTATTAAAAAACCAGAAATATTACAAAGAATAACCTTTATGAAAACAAAAATATTCCCAAAATACCTGAAGCAATAATAATGTATATTGGGTCAATTTTTGTCTTTATAAAAAGGAAAAATGTTACTCCGGCGATTATTACCTGATAAAAACTATCAATCTTTAAAGAAAGTGATTGAAGGGTAAGAAAGATTAAAAATATAACGCCATATCTCAATGATTGAATCAATCTTTTATTTTTTGAAATCTTCTCTTTAAAATAAAAAAAGATTGAAGTAAAAATTATAGGTGCAACTAAAACAGAAAAAGAATTTAAAATTGCACCCCATATTCCGTATAGCTTTAAACCAATATATGTAGCTGTGTTCAATAAAACTGGGCCAGGTGTCATCTGGGCAAGTGATATTACTTCCTTAAACTGCTCAGGAGTAAGCCATCCTTTGGATATAACCATGTGGTCAATTATTCCAATAACAGACCATCCACCACCAAAAGCAAGAAACCCTACTTTTACAAACGAGAAAAACAAGTCAAGCAAAACCATTCACCTCGTTAGTATTATAACTCAACATCAGACAAAAGTAAAAAATAAAATTAATGTATGATATAATTAACTATGAAATGTTTGTTAAAAATTTCATTATTAAAAAAGGGGGGTATTAATATGACAATAACAGAATTACTTGGAATTGCTTTAAAAATAGAAGGGGCTGGATATTCATATTATTCAAAACTTTCACAAACTTCCACAGATAAAGTTAAAGAACTTTTCAATGAACTTGCTGGTGAAGAAAGAGTACATGCTCAAACATTCGAACAAATTCTAAAAGGATATGAAGATAAAAATATCGCTCCTTTAAACGAAGAAGAATATGGATATGCAAAAACATATGCTCAAGAAATAATTTTTCCAAAACTTGCTGATGAAAAAGTTCCACCTTCATTTAAAGATGCAATCAAAAAAGCTATTGAAGTAGAAAAAGATTCGATTATTTTCTACAATGAAATTAAATCGTTAGTACCAAACAAAGAAGCAATCGAAAAAATAATAAAAGAAGAAGAAAAGCATCTAAAAAAACTTATCAAGAAACTTAACGATGAAGATAGTTTTGATATGTTTAGTGAAGGAAGTATGATATAAATAAAGCCCCTTTCGAAATGAAAGGGGCTTTTTTAATTTATTTACTTTCCTTAGGTTCATTCCAGGACATGTAATCACAATCTTGATTTATACACGCCCAATATGTTTTTCCTTTCTTACTTTTCTTTGCAACAACCAAAGAGCCACATTTTGGGCACTTTCCTTCAGCTATTTTAAAACCAGAAACGGTAAAATCACATGAATCACATTTAAAATAGTACCCATATTTTCCTTTTTTCCTTGTTAAATGCCCTCCACACTTTGGACATGATTCTTCTGCCCTACTATGTTTTTCATGTTCTTTTAATACCTTTTCAATATACACTTTATTGTCAATTTGAACAGCATTAATTGTACTATCAATACTTTTATTTGTACCGCAATTTTCACAATTTAAATAAAGACCAAATTTTCCAATTTTGAGTTTGTAAATTCCTTTTTCACAATTATCGCATTTCAAATCAGTTTCGTAATTAATAGAATAAAATTTGGTTTTTGCATCTTTTAAATACTTTGAAAATTCGTCATAAAATTCATTTAAAACCTCTTTCCATTCTTTTTCACCAGTTTCAATCTTATCAAGTTCTTCTTCCATTAATGCCGTAAACTTTTTATCAACTATCTCAGGAAATTTTTTTGTAAGAAAATCTTCAACAACAAAACCTAAAAGTGTTGGCACAAGCTCTCTTTTCTGCTTTGTAACGTACTTTCTCTGTTGAAGTGTGGTAATGATAGTAGCATAAGTACTTGGCCTTCCAATTCCTTCTGCTTCTAAAGTCTTTACAAGCGTTGCTTCTGTAAACCTTGCAGGTGGTTTTGTTGTATCTTTTTCAGCTATAACTTTTTCAACACCATACTCTTTTTTTGTTTCTAAATCAAACTCTTTTCCTTCTTTTTGGCTACTTCCAAGAATTTTTTCAAATCCGTCAAATATTAATTTAGCAATTGTAGTTCTAAATTCATATATTCCCTCTTTAAAAATATATATCTTTTCAAGATATTTTGATTCTTTCATCTGGGAAGCAACAAACCTTTCCCATATAAGTTTATATAGTTTATAATAATCTCCAGATAAAAGTGATTTTGCTTTTTCTGGGGTTATTTCAACATTTACTGGCCTTATACACTCATGTGCATCCTGCACTTTTGATGTGTTCTTTTTTCTTCTTTTTACCTTTCCACCAACATATTCTTTTCCAAAAGTTTCTTCAATGAAATTTAAGGTCATTTCTTTTGCTTCATCAGATACACGCGTAGAATCAGTACGCATATATGTAATAAAGGCAATGTGTCCTTCTGGGGTATCTATACCTTCATACAAAGATTGTGCAATCTTCATAGTTTTTGAAACAGTAAAACCAAGCCTGTTAGCAGCATCCTGTTGCAAACTACTTGTTATGTATGGAAGAGGAGGAGATTTTTTTGTTTCTTTTTCTTTTATATCTTCAAGTAGTACCTTTTTAACATTTTTCTTAATATCATCAGCTATTTCTTTAGTTACATTTTCCTGTTTTATTTTCTTTCCTGAAATACTCCAAAGGTTTGCTTTTAAATCATATTCTTTAAGTTTAACAGCAACTTTGTAAAATTCTTTTGGAACAAATAAGAACCTTTCTCTTTCTCTATCACAAATTATCTTTAAAGCGGCTGATTGAACTCTACCTGCGCTCATTGCACCTTTAATTATTTTCCAAAGAAGCGGGCTTATTTGATATCCAACAATTCTATCAAGAATTCTACGTGCAAGCTGAGCATTTACCTTTTTTTCATCTATTTTCCTCGGGTGTTCAACAGCCTTTTTAATGGTATTTGGAGTAATTTCTGTAAAAACAATCCTGTTTTCACCATCAAGACCCAATATTTTTGAAAGATGCCATGCAATTGCTTCTCCTTCTCTATCCATATCGGATGCTAGAAGAACTTCTTTATTTTTTATTTCCTTCTTTATTGCTTCTATAACCTTTTCTTTTCCAGGTATTATTTCAAATTCAGGTTCAAAATTATCTAAATTTACTCCAAATTTCTTTTGAGGCAAATCTCTTACGTGTCCCTTTGAAGAAACAACTTTATAATCCTTTCCTAATATCTTCTCTATTGTCTTAGCTTTTGCTGGTGATTCAACAATTATTACCTTTTTAGCCACAATTAATCCCCTTTCAGTCATCAAGTTCGTGTTTTAGATAAAATCTTCGACCAAGATTTGGATCGTATTCACTCCAAGCTTTTTCGGGATTTCCATCAAGCTCTCTTTCTTTAATTGAAAAGATTCTGTTTAATTTTGAATCCATGTTTTCAATCATATGAAGAACAAGAGCTTCTGGTGTTTTTGGAACAACAGGAGAACCCCATTCAAGCTCTCCATGATGTGAGATAATCATATGAAGAAGTTTATTAGATAAATCCTTTGGAGCATTAATTTTCTTTAATTTAGTTTTTACCATTTCATATCCACTCACAATATGACCAATTAATTCTCCTTGAGTTGTTACCTCTATTCCACTGGAGGTTACTTCATAATCTTCTATTTTTCCAATATCATGGAGTAGAGCCCCGGTTATTAACAAATCTCTGTCAAGATTATCGTATACACTGCAAACATTTTCACACAACTTTGCAACTGTATATGAATGCTCTACAAGTCCGCCAACATAGTTATGATGAACCTTTGCTCCTGCTGGCACATTTTTAAACTTTTCAAGAAATTCCTTGTCTTCTTTAAAAAACATACTTAAAAGCTCTTTTAAATATTTATTTTTAACACTTTCAATTAAGTCGTATATCTGATTCATCAAAGAATCTACTGAATGTTTTGTTTCTTTAATAAACCTTTCTGGTGAATACTCTCCTTCTTTCAAAACTAAAATTTGAGAATCCTGAAGAAGGTTAAACTGTAATCTACCATCGTAGACTACAACCTTTCCACTTACTTTTACAACATTTCCAACATCAACGTTGGAATCATTTTTTTCTGCATTAAACCAGTCAATTGCTCTTAAAATGCCTGTTTTATCTTCAAAAGTTAAAAGAAGATATTTTTGGCCTGTTCTATTTTCCATTAACCTTTTACTTTTGACTTTTACAATTAATTCTAGTTCTGAATTAATATAATCTCCTAATTCTGAAATATATGGGTCTCTAAATTGATTGACTAATTCCTTTGGTAATTTCAAAATTCCACCCCTTTATATATTCTTGGTACTCTTTTGGAAATCCTACAAGTAACTTCATAGTTAATTGTTCCAACCTTTTCAGCAATTTCTTCAGCAGTTATTCTTTCATTTTTATGTGCGCCTATCAAAATAACTTCATCTCCTACTTCTACGCCGTCACCTTCAACCACAAACTGGTCCATACACACCCTTCCCAATATTTTTCTTCTTTTACCCTTAATTAATACTTCACCGATGTTTGAAAGGTGCCTCCAGTATCCATCTGCATACCCAACAGGGATCGTTGCAACTTTTATTTTCCTGTCAGCAACAAATGTTCTACCATAACTTATACTTTCGCCTTTTTCAATGTATTTAACATGAGATACCACACTTTTCCACGTTAAAACTGGTTTTAAATTTTCATCTTTTACTTCACTGCTTGGCATTAAACCATAGCTAGCAATACCCAATCTAACATAATTGTGGTATGGCACAACTCCTGTAATTGATGCTCCGCTATTACATACATGTTTTATTTTAACATCAATGTCTATTGAGCTAAATTGTTCATATTGTTTTTTTGTAAATTCTATATCTTCCTTTTTCAAAGAATCAGCAACTGCAAAGTGGGTGTATATTCCTTCAACTCTAAAACCATATTCTAACAGCTTGTTATAGAACTCTTTTGCTTCCCAAGGTTTTATTCCAATTCTATTCATTCCAGTATCAACATTTATATGAACAACAGGTTTTTCTTTTATACTTTTATATTCTTCAAGTTGCTCCCAGGAATACATTGTAAGTGTTATGTTATTTTCTACAGCTATTTTTACAAAATCTTTATCTACATAATTAAAAACGAGAATATTAGTTCTAATCTGATTTTTTCTTAACTCCAGAGCTTCTTCTAAAAAAGCAACTGCTAAATAATCTATCCCAATCTTTTCTGCTGCCTTTGAAAGCATTACAGCTCCATGGCCATATGCATCTGCCTTTACAACAGGCATAACTTTTGCTGGATAGCATTTTTCTTGAAAATATTTCAAATTAGACAAATAATTCTTTACGTTTATTTCTGCAAAAGTTCTTCTACTTTCCGTTTAGATCCCCTCCCCAGTGGCGGTAAATCCACAACCTCATCTTTAAGTTTTATTTTACCACGTAAAAAGGATATATTAAAATCCACAAGTTCATCTAAATTGAATGTTTTTTCATAGAAACAGCTGGAAATAATAATTTTATTTGACAAAACCTGCAATTTAAATGTAATTGCTTCAAAAAAGAGGAAAATTGCTAGAAGGGTAATTAATATCAGAAGGGAGAATACAAACAACGTAATAGGAAGACGCAAAAAATGGAAATCAATATAAAGTGCAAAAATAAAATTAAACAAAGTTATGATTGTGTAAAAAACGGATGATTTAATCATATATAAAAAAAGCGGGTTTCCCCGCTTATTATGCTTCCACCTCTGCACTTGATTTACTAACGTATCTTCTGACCTTTCCTGCACTTAAACAGTCTGTACAAACCCAAATTCTCTTAACTGATCCATCATCTAAAACTGCCCTAACTTTTTGAAGGTTAGGTCTAAACCATCTGTTTGTTCTTCTGTTTGAGTGGGAAACATTTTTACCAGAAACGGGTCCTTTTCCACAAATTTGACATTTGGCCATTTTGTTCCTCCCCTTTCTCATCTATTTTAACTTTATTTTCGACTCCAATACAAAGTATATTTTACACTTTCATTTGTAATGTGTCAATTTTCAAATTGTAAAAACTCTGTTTCATTAATCAAAAACTCGTATTGCCTCAGCTGGATCAACTTTTTGGGCAAGATTTGCTGGATACAAAGTAAATATTGTTGTAATTAAATAAACTCCTCCGATAATAAGGAACACCTGTCCCCATGGAATTGTAATTGAAAAGTCTGGAATTTCCGCAACGATCAATTTTGTAAAATCAAGTGTAACAAGCGTTGTTGTTAAAATAGCAGTTAAAACAGCTATTGAAACTATATAAATAGCTTCAAATAGAAATGCTTTAAATATTTCTGCTCTATTTACTCCTATTGCCTTCAAAGAGCCAATTATTCTTTTTCTAGAATATACATTTTTAATACTTAAAATTGTTAAACCTGAAAATCCACTAACAAAACCAAAATAAAACAATTGAATTGCTATATTTACAAAATATCTAACACTACTAAATACCTTATCAAGCTCTTCAGTAACATAAACTGGACCATCAAACCTCTCATATACAATGTTTTTCGCCTTTCTCGCAGCTTCATTATTTTTTATAATTCCTGCATATCCTTGAAGTGCTCCTGGAATTTTATCTTCATATACAAAAATACCGTCAAAAGGTACAACCATAGATTTGGGGTTATAAACCTCTTTTATATAAAACTCTTGCTTTATTTTCTTGCTAATTCCAGGTAGAATACCTTTAATTTCAAGTGTATATGTCGCATCTTTCGTAAACAACTCTTGATTTCCTATTCCTTCCTTATTTAAAAGTTCATTTATTTTTTTAACACCTTCAATTTTAAGAGATTTCACAAAATTTCCATCGGTTAATACAACTACAATATTTTTACCATCTAGCTTTGCATTTACAAGTTGTAATTTTACAAGATTTTCAAACAACGATTTAAATTCTTCATCTTTTTCATATGTACTACCACCAAAAAATGATTTAAGCGGATTTTCTACAATTAAAAAGTTGTATCCCAAAATCCCAATTTCCATTCCCTTGTCAATATAACTAAAAATGCTAGTTGGAAGAACGGCTGTTAACAAAATAACTAGTGTAATAATTGAATAAACAAGAAATACCACAAAATTTCTCCATCTTTGTTTGTCTATATACGACAAAGCTAGAACAGAGGAAATGCTATGAAATTTTCTAAAGTATCCTTTAACAACAGGCAAAACTCCAAATATCACATATATACTTCCAAGAAGGAAAAGTCCCGCCCTTGAAAGATAATCCCAACCTCCGCCGCTGCCAATTTGAAAATAAGTAAGTAAAATAACTAGTAAACCGGAAATAATTTGAATCAAATCCTTTTTAATAAAAAGAGGGACAATTGCTATCAAAGAAACTATGCAGTAAAAAGGATTTACAAAATATAACACAACCGGTAGTAAAAATAAGGCGTATAAAAACCTTCTTTTTGGCAGGATTTCTTCCCTTGATAATAAGACAACTGGAGGAATTTTGGAAAAAGATATACTTCTATATATCAAAATAAAAATTGGCAGAATTATCGAAATCAAAATTCCAAGCAAAATAGTTTTAGGTGTGATTGTAAAATATATAGTTTCAGGGAGTGCGGTTTCAGCGGCAACAAGCGGTGGAATTTTATTAACCAGTGTCAATAAATATCTTCCAAGAAGTATTCCAAAAAAGGCGCCAACTGTTGCTGATGCAAGCAAATATACAAAACCCTCGTAGAAAAGAATAAGTCCTATTTTCTTTCTTGTATATCCAATTGCTCTTAGTGTTCCAAGAACGTTTCTTCTTTCTTCAGCAAGCACTCCAAAAAAGTTTGAAATAAATAGAAAACTACTCAAAACAGCAAAGCCACTAAAACCTAAAAATAAATATCCTATAACCCTATTTAATGCTGAATATTTTAAAACATATTTTGTAGGAGTAACTCTTAAATTTGCTTCTTTTTCAATTCTTTCTGCTATTAATTGATGCTCTTTAATAGGAGCATTTAATGATGCAATTAAAACGTTTGGGTCTTTTCCAGTATACAATCTTAAATCTCTAAGCATTTGTCTTGGCATAAAAATTGAACCATTAGTCATTCCAGTTTCTCCACGGAAATTAAATTCCTGAACACCTATTTCATCTATCTTTATTTCATGAAGTCCACTTGTAGTAATTAATGAAATAGTATCTCCTTTTTTTAAATTTAAAACGTCTGCAAGATCTTTTGAAATAACAATACCTGAAACGTTCTGACCTGAAAAGTTTAGTAAACCTTCATCGTATCCAATTGCAAAAATATCAAGATATCTTTCATCTTTTTTTATTCTTGCTGAAACAAGTTCAATAAAGGTATAATCTTTTACAATGCCTTCTTCCTTTAATTTGCTAAAATATTCATCTACATTTTCCACATCAAGTGCTTTTGGAAAAAAGAAAGTATCACTCTTATCTTTTGCAACTATATCTATATTACCGAAATTTCTTAATATTTTCTGGGCAAACCATGCATTAACAGAATCATTTAAAGACAAAGCCCCCACAACAAGCATTGTGGCTATCATAGTACCAAGTATGACAAGTAATGACATTTTCCAGTTAAGAAAAAAGTTTCTAAATGCAATTTTAAATATCATATTATATCACCCTCATCGTTACCTTATTTTACCACTAAAAATAAAAAACCGCACATTTGTGCGGTTTTTATTCTTCATCTAACATTTTGAACAAAACCTTTAGATATCTACTTCTTGAAGGATGTCTAAGTTTTCTTAAGGCCTTTACCTCTATTTGCCTAATTCTTTCCCTTGTAACGTTAAAGTATTGTCCAACTTCTTCAAGAGTTTTTGTTTTTCCATCAGTTAAACCGTAGCGCATTTTAAGGACTAATTTTTCTCTATCATTCAACGTTTCAAGAACTTTTTCAACTTCTTCTCTAATAAGCATTCTCATTGCTTCTTTTTTCGGAGAAGCAATTGTTTCATCTGCAACGAAATCTGCAACTGTTGAATCTTCATCTTCACCAACGGGCGCTTCTAATGATGTTGTTTCTCTAGCTGCTTGCATAATTTCTTCTACTTTTTCTACAGGTTTATCTAAAGCTTTTGCAAGTTCTTCTATTGGAATTTCTTCCCCATGTTCTTGATAATATTCTCTCATTATTCTTTGCATTTTGTTAATTGTTTCAACCATATGCACAGGAACCCTTATTGTCCTTGCTTGGTCAGCTATTGCCCTGGTAATTGCCTGCCTTATCCACCAGGTTGCATATGTTGAAAATTTATATCCTTTTTTCCAATCAAATTTTTCAACAGCTTTCAACAAACCGACATTTCCTTCCTGAATTAAATCTAGAAAAGAAAGACCTTTTCCAACATACCTTTTTGCTATACTTACCACGAGTCTCAAATTAGATTCAACCAATTTTTGTTTTGCTCTTTCATCGCCATTTTGCGCGCGTCTTGCAAGTTCCCTTTCCATAGATTGACTAAGCAAAGGAATCTTCCCAATATCCCTCAAATACATCTTTATTAAATCTTTCGGGGCCATGTTGTCATAAAATTTCGGGGATTCTTCAAGAAAATCTTGAACATTAATATCTGTATCTAATGCAGATGTATCTGTAATTGTTATTCCATTTTTTTCAAGTTCTTCATATACTTTTTCAAGTAAGTTTCCATCAAATTCTTCTGCTTTTTCTGGAGGAAACATTCTATCAATATCATCGTATGAAACAAAACCTTTTTCTTTCCCAATTTTTATTAATTCCTTTATCTTCTTATCATTTGGATCTAAAACGGCTTTTTTTCTTGCCATCAGGAGTTCACCTCCCTAATTTTTTTAACTCCCTTACAAGTTCCATACGAGTTTGCAGTAATACTTTTTTTTCCTCGTCAGTAGCATCTTTTAAATAACTATCAATCTCCTTGATTCTATTTTCAAGCTTTCTTTCAAGGAGTTTTTTTTCAATAGTTTCAATGAACGTTTCATCAATTTCAGTATTTTCCATTTTCTTTAAAATCATCTTTATATAATCTTCCATTTCTTTAGATAACTTTTCAAAAGAAAAGTTCTCATCATTTACAAAACTGAAAAATTTTTGTGCTTCAAAATTTAAAAGATTTACATCAACGTCAAGTCTATAAAATTGTTCAGGAAAATTAAGATAAAGGTACACAAGCATATCTTCTAAAGTTGGTAGCATAGTAGCACCTTTTGTAATAAAATACCTGCTTTTTGCAAAATCAATGTCATATCCCAATATTTCTTTAACTGCATTTTTGAAATTCTCATTTCTTTGTGGAACTGCTTTAAAAATTTCACTCCACTCTTTTAGTTCGTTTATATACATATTTGCTGCATTTGAATTTTTTAAATCATACTTTTTAGCTAATGCTTTTGGTACAAATACTTCTGCAGGGATAGCAGATTGAACAATATTTAAAAGGCCCGTTTTTCCTTTAGTCTTCAAAATTTCATCTGGATCTTTTCCATCTTCAAAAACTACTACCATAACGTTGAAATCCATTGTTAAAAGTATCTTTAAGCTTTGCATGGTTGCTTTTATCCCTGCGCTATCCATATCAAATGAAAGAACAATATTCTGTGTTAATTTTCTTATCTTTCTTGCATGGTATTTTGTAAAAGCAGTTCCAAGTGTTGCTACTGCATTTGTAAGTCCAGCTCTATGATATGAAATTGCATCAAAATATCCTTCACAAACTATTGCAAAATCAGCATTTTTAATTTTGTCTTTTGATATATCGAACAAAAATAACGTGGATGATTTTTTGAAAAACTCTGTTTCATATGAATTAATATATTTTGGTTGTCCTTCTCCTAAAATCCTTGCACCGAACGCTATTACTCTTCCATACTCATCTTTGATTGGAATAATTAGCCTTCCAGAAAATGGATCTCTTCCATGTGGAAATCCAAGCTTTCGAAGTGAGTTTATATTCAACTTTTTAGCCAATTTATACGGAATATCTGAATCAATTGGTGAAAAACCAAATTCGTATTTTTCAATTTCTTCTTCTTCAAATCCTCTATTTTTTAAATAAGAGATAACAAAGTCGTTCAAATTTTTCTTGTACTCTTCATGAAGTTGACTATAAAATCTTAGATATAGAGAATGAAAATTTGAAGTATCATCAAGTTCAAGTTTTACATTTGCTTCTTTTGCAAGTCTTTTCAGTGCCTCAATAAATGAAATACCTTCAATTTCTTGAACGAATTTTATAACATCACCAGAAGCACCACATCCAAAACAGTGGTAAGTTTTAAAGGATGGGTTTACATAGAAGGACGGAGTGGTTTCAGTATGGAATGGACACAAGGCTCTGTAATTATTGCCAACTTTTTGAAGGCTAACATACCTTGAAATCACATCAACTATATCTACTTTTGATTTAATTTCCTCAATTATCTTTTTTGAAAGCATAAATCACCTCTTTAAAAAAAGAAGACAAGGTGGCAGCAAGTGCTGCCACTAGGTTGTATGTAAAAAGGTAAGATATATTTTAACGTTTGGAGAATTGAGGAGCACGTCTTGCTTTTCTGAGACCGTATTTCTTTCTTTCTACCATTCTTGGGTCTCTTGTAAGAAGGCCTTTTTCTTTAAGTGTAGGTCTTAAATCGGCATTGTATTGTAAGAGGGCTCTTGCTATTCCAAGCCTAATTGCACCAGCTTGACCAGATTTTCCTCCACCATTTACTCTAATAACAAGGTCAAATGAACCTTCAAGACCTGTGACTTTTAAAGGTTCCATTGCATGAAGAGTCCAAACTGAATTTTCAAGATACCCATTTAAATCTTCGTATTCTTTATCATTAACTATAACTTTTCCATTACCTTCTTTTAAATAAACTCTTGCAACAGATGTTTTCCTTCTACCTGTTCCCATGTAGTATTCTGCCATCTTTTCAACCCCTCCTTATTAAAAACTCAATTCCACTGGTTTTTGTGCTTGATGTGGGTGTTCAGGACCAGCGTAAATTTTAAGTCTTTTAAGTGCTCTTCTTCCAAGAATTGTCTTTGGAAGCATTCTCTTAACTGCAAGTTGGATTAACTTTTCTGGATTTCTTTGCAAAAGTTGTCTTGCAGTAAATTCTTTAATACCTCCAGGATAACCTGTATGTCTGTAGTATTTCTTCTGTTCCATTTTTTTACCTGTTAATTTTATTTTATCTGCATTTACAACAACAACAAAGTTACCGCAGTCGACATGTGGTGTCCAATTTGGTTTGTTTTTCCCCATTAAAACTAATGCTATTCTTGTTGCAAGTCTTCCTAATGTTTGACCTTCCGCATCAACTACATACCAATCTCTTTGTACTTCTTCTTTCTTTAAAAATGTTGTTTTCTGTATAGGCAAAGTTCTAGCCATTGTTATTCCTCCCTCCTTATATTCTCACATCGTTGGTTCTAAAATCTTCTTTACACGTCTATGAATTATATAATTCACTACCGAATCTATTGAAAACTTTATTGCGTTAAAACCTATTATCCAAGGTAGTAAAGAAAATACTGTTTCAATTGGTACTTTCCAGTAAAGTGGCACAACTATTAAATTTAACAATGCCATTCCACCTGTTGCAGCTGCAATTCCAACAATGTATCCAAAAATTTCTCTTGCTCTTCCTTTTTTTGCATATATCAACGCTGCTGGTAGAACGAACAATGCTCCTGCAATAAAATTCATAGCTATTCCAACAATATCTCCAGACTTAAATAAGTAAAATAATATATCTTTTATGACTAGTACAAGAACTCCCATTGATGGTGAATATATAAAAGCAATCAAAAGCGCCATAATATCACTTGGATCGTATTTTAAGAAATTCACAGCAGGAAATATTGGAAATTCTAAGTACATGACTACAAAAGCAAGAGCAGAAAAAACACCAATAATCGCCACTTTTTTGGCATTTGTCATATTACCACCCATTATTCTACTTCATATACACTTACGTATTTTCTGTTATTTCTAACTTCAAATTTCACTACTCCATCCTTAAGTGCAAATAAAGTGAAATCTCTTCCCATACCTACATTTTTACCTGGCCAATATTTTGTGCCTCTTTGTCTTACAATTATATTTCCTGCTACAACTCTTTGACCATCGTTTCTCTTAACCCCAAGATATTTTGGTTTGCTATCTCGACCATTTTTTGCTGTACTGCTTTTTGCAAAAAGTTGTATGTCAATTCTCATCATTCTTCACCTCCACTTTTATGAATTTTCTGTATTGATCTTCTAAGTCCCTCAATGTTTCGAGTAGTTCTTTTACAAAGATTTGAGAAAATTCGTCGCTAGGAATGTTTTCTACATCTAAAAATCCGTCTTTAATCTTTACTTTAGCACCTTTTTTCTCAAGAAATCTTGCCGTATGCTGTGCAACTGTACTTACCGCAGCACATATAATATCTTTTCCTTTTTCGGCAAATAAAGAATGCCCTGTTATTGTAAACTTTTCAAAAAACCCACGATTGAAAAAGGTGCACTTAATCATTTCACTTCAATTTTTTCTATCTTTACTGCGGTGTACCATTGTCTGTGTCCCTTGATTCTTCTATAGTTCTTTCTTGGTCTGAACTTTCCAACTAAAATCTTTCGTGCTCTTCCATGTTCTACAACTGTGCCAGTTACTTCAACATTTTCGAGGTATGGTTTACCTACCAATGTTTTTCCATCATCAGTTTTAACCAATAGCACTTTGTCAAAAGAAACTGCTTCGCCTTCTGCTTTTCCAACTAGTCTTTCTGTAAAAAATACTTGTCCTGGTTCAACACGAAACTGTTTGCCACCACTTTCTACAATAGCGTACACAAACTTCACCTCCTCAAATTTTTGAAATAAACATCCGCTGGAACATGTAGCCATTTTGGCATTTAAGACACGTCCCAGGCGTATGATAACCCATAGTATTTTACCATTTTTAGAAATTCAAAATGAAAAATTTCTGTTAATGTTATTTTGCTAAAGACTTAACAGAAAAACATAAAAATATATGTTAAGTCAATGCCATTAAAAAATCTTTAAGCACATACTATTTTATACCTTTCTTTTCTAATTTTCAAATTAAATTTGTTTTTATTACTTTTCATAGAACAATAAACTTTCTTACATATTATATCAAACAACCATAGATTTTGAAAACCAAATGCGGTATTTATAAAAATTAAGAGTATAATAAAGATGGAGGTGATAATATGTCTTTTTTGTTTTTGGGTTCAATCTTTGTTGTTTCCATATTAGTTTCATACATTGTTGCAAAAGTTTTTAATATACCCATAAAAAAAATACTTGATAGAATTATTAACGACCCTATTAGTGATGCCTGGAGAAAATATATTGTATTTGCAATATATATTACAGGCATTTCTTCCGGCGTTAGAATTTGGGAAGTTGAAAGATATTTCGGTCTTTCAGAATATGTTGACGAATCAGGTAGAGTTGTTAGTAAAGCTGTACAACTTACAGGCGAAAGATGGACTCTTGAAATCCTAAGAACAATAATTGAAGCACTTCAAGGAGTTTCAATAATGCTTCTTGTGTTCTTTATTTTTGCATTAATTGCCTTTGTAATTACTAAATCTATCGAAAGTAGGCACGAAAGTAAGGTTAAAAATAAAAATGGCTGAGACTCGCTCAGCCGATTAATTATTAACTTTTCAATCCACTTCTAACCAAATTTTTGAATTAAAAATAACACTAATAAAGTTGGTGTTTGAACATTTACAGTACCTGCCATTATTGCTTCCAAGTTATTTCCTGCTTGAGTATCAATTGGCATTTCTATCCCAATTGGAATTCTCTTTATGTTGCCTTCCATAGTTACAACTAAAGATTACAGATAAATATTCCATAATTAAAAGAATATGGAAAGAATAAGGTATATAGAAAGAATTTTACTTTCCAGAAATATTAATAAAGATAGCATCCTGTCTAAATGCTATTTTTATGTTAAAATTTTATTAGCTTTGCGAAATATATAGACACATTAAATATATATTGTTATAATTGTATGAAAAATATTGTTATAATTGTATGAAAAAGAAAGGCAGGGATATAAATGGAATTGATGGCTCCTATTTTTCATTTTTTAGCTGACTTTTTCAATGCATTTATAAAACCACTTGCGCCATATTTTATTGACAAATTTAATATAGATAATAGAACCTTTGCAAGCTTTATTGCACTACTTGGTGGTTTAACATCTTTATTTCAGGTGTTTTTTGGTGCATATTTTGATAAAAAGACAAGAGACGGGTTATACATAACCTTAATTGTCCTTTTAGAAATCTTTTTTGTAACTTTCCTTGGTTTTGTTAACTCCTTTATTCTTTTTATAATCCTTGTAGCAATTGTTAGGTTATTAAATTCAGCTTTTCATCCTGTAACAGCAGGATTTGCTGGTAAAAGTCAAAAAGGAAAACACATTGCACTGTTTTCTGTTGCAGGCACTCTTGGTGCAGGTGTTGCACCAGTCTTTATTACAGCTTACCAAAAACTTGTTGGAATTGAAAAGCTATATTATATTACATCCATTGTTTCCATCTTTATCCTTCTTTTTTCAAAAAATCTGATCTCATACAAAAAGGAAATAAAAACAACAAAAAAGCTTTCGTTTAAGGTAGATATATTTAAACTTTTTCCAATCTTTTTAATAGTCATGACAAGAAGCTTTTCAATGAATATATTTCATACATATATTCCAATATATATGAATGAAGCTGGAAATTCACTTGTTATTGGCGGTTCTGTATTAACAGCTGGAATGCTACTTGGCGTTTTTACAAACTATCTTGGTACAGTTGTGCTTGAAAAAACAAATTCAAAGATAACAAATTCAATCGGTTTTCTTGGAATGGGAATTTTTGGACTGTTATTTGTTTTTGTTCCAAGTATAACCTTTAAAGTTGTATCCTTTGTATTATTTGATGGCTTTAGCTTTTTTACAATGTCATCTAATATAGTAACAGCGCAAAAGCTTCTTCCCAACAACAAAGCTCTTGCCTCTTCAATCTCCATGGGATTTTCTTGGGCTATTGGAAGTTTTCTTACAAGCGGATATTCAGCAATATTTGGAAACAACATCATGTTTATGATGCTTTCAGCTAGTATAGCTGTCCTTATTGTACTATTTATTTACATTTTCTCCGTCAAGTACTAATTTTTCTAAATTTTATTACTCCTTATTAATTCCAAAGCAATAATATGGTTGTATAATATAAGTCATGGAGGAAAAAATATGACAATTCTTGGTGTTGACCCTGGATATGGTATACTGGGATATGGCATTTTAGAAAAAAATGGTAATAAGATTAAGCATATTACACATGGGGTAATTACAACAAAAAAAGAAATAGAAATGCCAAATAGGCTTTCATATATCTACACAGAGTTTGTAAAATTAATTGACACATACTCTCCTGATGTATGTGCAATTGAAAGTCTTTTTTTCTATAACAACTCAAAAACTGCAATTAGAGTTGGTGAAGCAAGAGGGGTTATTCTCCTTGCTGTATCTCAAAAAAACATTCCATTGAAAGAATTTACTCCATACCAAGTTAAAAATAATGTAACTGGATATGGAAGAGCAGATAAAAAACAGGTACAAAAAATGATGAAAATTCTTCTCAATCTAAAAGATATTCCTAAACCAGATGATGCTGCAGATGCTTTAGCTGTTGCTTGGTGTTATGCCGTAGAAAAAGCATTGTGAGGAGGAAAAGTAGATGAAATACAAATTTCACAACCTTGATTTCCCCATTTCAAAAGTCTCAGAATATTTCAATATTGAAATTAACGGAGAAATTAATGAAATAATATACGACAAAGAAAATAACTCACTTACCTTCCATATTTCTGCAATTTCAGATGAAAGTTCAATAAAAACTCTTGAAGAAAAATTAAAGTTGTTTTTTGGAATTGATGTTCACATTGTTTTTAAATCAAAGAACATCTCAAAAGAAGAAATATTGAATATTTTTAACGGCAACGCACCTTATGTTAAAGATATTGAGATAAATGAAAATAACATTGTCGTTAAAACATTCAGTGAATTTGCTGTAAAAAAAATTGAAAAAAAGATAAAATATGTTGAAAAGATTACAAACAAAAAGGTTGATGTTGAAATTGTTGAAGAAGAATTTGAAATACCAAAGATGGTAGTTAAAAATAACGAAGAAAATAATTTAAAAAAACTAGAAAATGGAAACAAAAAGTATTACCTTCCCTCTAATATAAATCTTAATGCAAAAAATACCTTGCTTAGGGGAAAAGTATTCAAATTTGAAACATCTGAATATGGAAAAACTATTTTAACTATCTACATAACTGATAGAAAAGATTCTTTTATATGCAAGATGTTTGAAAATGTCGAAAACTATGTGGATAAAATAGAAATTGGCAAATGGTACTATTTTAAAGGGTCCATTGCCGTTGATAAAAATGGAGAATTTTATTTTTCAGTAAAAGATATATATGAAGACCCAGAACCTCTTGAAAGAAAAGATACATTCCCTGAAAAAAGAGTAGAGCTACATGCTCATTCAAAAATGAGCGATTTAGACGCCATTATAGACATCTCTGAATACGTTAAAAAAGCAAAAGAGTGGGGCTGGAAAGCTGTAGCTATAACTGACCACGGAAATGTTCAAGCAATACCATATTTATATGAAGAAGCAATTAAAAATGGTATAAAACCCATATTTGGAACTGAAATGTATTTTTTAAGTGAAGAAGGAGAAATAGTAAAAAATCTTGATAAAGACAAAGATATTGATGATGTTATCTACACCGTTTTTGACCTTGAAACAACCGGTACAAACGCAAAATTTGACGAAATTATTGAAATTGGTGCTGTTAAAGTTAAAAATGGAGAAGTAATTGATACATATCAAACATTTGTTAAACCAAAAAAGAATATAAATGATTTTACACAGAACCTAACTGGTATTACAAATGAAATGGTTGAAAATGCAAGAAGCCTTGAAGAAGTTTTACCCGAATTTTTAGATTTCATTAAAGACACTGTTCTTGTAGCACACAACGCTGATTTTGACTTTGGATTTATTAGAGAAGCTCTAAGAAAACTATATAACAAGGAACTTGAATTTACATACATTGATACTTTAAGACTTTCTCGTGCAGTTTTAAAGCATAAAGTAAAATCATATGGTCTTAGTAAATTAGTTGAATATTTTGGTGTTGGTCCATTTAATCATCATAGGGCTTACGAAGATGCAGCTGTTACAGCAGAAGTATTTAACAAATTAATTGACATAATCAAAAAACAAGGAGTAAAGACTTTATCTCAGATAAATAATTTAAAATCAAAAACTTCTACAGCAAATATACGAACCAAGAGAGTATTTAACCATCTTACTATTCTTGTTAAAAACAAAGAAGGTTTAAAAAATTTATATAAACTTGTATCTGATGCTCATATAAAATATTTTAAATATGTACCATTTGTTCCAAAAAATATACTTAAAAAATATAAAGAAGGCCTTATATTCGGAACAGGTTGTGAAAATGGAGAAATATTTAATATGCTAAAAGGTGCAGCTACTGATGAAGAGATAGTTGAACTTTTAAAAGACTATGACTATGTAGAAATATTTCCACTTGATACAATTTCATCAGTTGAAAAAGAGCAAGCAAAAGAGTTGTTTAAAAGGCTATATTCACTTTCTAAAAAATTAAATATTCCAATAGTCATGGTAAGTAACGCCCACTTTATTGAACCAGAAGATATTAAAGCAAGACATGTTCTTCTTTCTCCAAAAGAAAACAGTAATCCAAACGATGAAGATTTGAAAGATAAAGATGCAAAATACTTTCTTAGAATCACTGATGAAATGATATCAGCTGCAATGGAAATATTTGAAGATGAAAATATAGCTAGAGAAATTGTAATTGAAAATCCAAATAAAATAGCTGATATGATAGAAGAAGTTGTTCCTGTGAAAAAGAAACTTCACCCACCAGTTATTGAAGGATCTGATGAAAAAGTTAGAGAACTTTCAATTTCAAAAGCAAAAATGTTATATGGAGATCCACTTCCAGAACTTATACAAAAAAGGCTTGATAAAGAACTAAAAAGTATAATTGAAAATGGATATTCAGTACTATACGAAATTGCCCATCTTATAGTCAAAAAAGCAAATGAAGATGGTTATGTTGTTGGCTCAAGGGGTTCTGTTGGTTCTTCTTTTGTCGCATACCTTATGGGTATCACAGAAGTAAATCCACTTCCTCCACATTATCTATGTCCACATTGTAAATATGTGGAATTTTCTGAAGAGGTTGGCTCTGGATATGATTTACCTAATAAGATATGTCCAAAGTGTGGAACAAAACTTGATAAAACAGGTCAGGACATTCCTTTCGAAACCTTTATGGGTTTCCAAGGAGATAAAGTTCCTGATATTGACCTTAATTTTTCAGGTGAATATCAGGATAAAGCACATAACTATATTGTAGAACTTTTTGGAAAAGACCATGTATATAGAGCAGGTACAATAAGTACAATAGCTGATAGAAGTGCTATTGGCTATGTAAAAAGCTATATGGAAGTAAGAAACGAAAAATTAAATAACGCTGAAAAAATAAGACTTGCTAGTATGGTAACAGGCGTTAAAAGAACAACTGGCCAACATCCTGGAGGATTAATGATTGTTCCAAAAGACATGACTGTATATGATTTTACACCTATTCAGTTCCCGGCAAATAAAAAAGATGCAGGTATGTGTACAACACACTTTGCATATGAATCTATTCATGATGACCTTGTAAAATTAGATGCTCTAGGGCACGATGATCCTACAATGCTAAAATTACTATATGAGTATACAGGAATTGATCCAACTACTGTACCAATGGACGATAAAGAAACACTTGAAATTTTTTCATCTCTTAGGCCTTTAAAAATTAAATCAACTGAACTCGGAACAGATGTTGGTACTATTGGAGTTCCTGAATTTGGCACAAGCTTTGTTCAAGAAATGCTCAAAGAAACAAGGCCTAAAACTTTTGCTGAACTTGTAAGAATTTCAGGACTTTCACATGGAACAGATGTGTGGCTTAATAACGCACAGGAAATAATCCGGGCTGGGAAAGCCTCACTTTCAGAAGTAATTTCTTGTCGTGATGATATAATGATTTATCTTATTCATCACGGAATTGAAGAATCAACAGCATTTAAAATAATGGAAAAAGTAAGAAAGGGAAAAGGAATATCTGAAGAAGAGGAAAAGCTAATGAGAGAAAAAAATGTACCAGATTGGTTTATAAATTCATGTAAGAAAATCAAATACCTTTTCCCAAAAGCACATGCCGTTGCTTACGTAAGTATGGCATTTAGAATCGCATATTTTAAAGTACATTACCCACTTGCATATTATGCTGCTTTCTTTTCAATTAAAGGAGATGAGTTTTCAATAAACACAATTATTAATGGCCCAAAATACATTAAAAAACGACTTATGGAATTATCTGTTAATAACAAAAAAGATGTGAAAGAAAGAAACGAAGAAAAGGTTCTTGAAGCTGCTCTTGAAATGTATTTAAGAGGGTATTCATTCCTTCCACCACATTTAATGAAAAGTGATTATAGAAGATTTCTTATTGAAGGAAATAGTTTAAGAATACCTCTTAACAAAATACCTGGTGTGGGAGAAAATGTCGCATACTCAATTGTTGAAGCAAGAAAAGAAAAAGAATTTACATCAATAGAAGACTTAAAGAAAAGAACAAAACTAAGTAAAGCTCATATAGAAACGATGAAAAAATTAGGAATTCTTGATGGTCTTGATGAAACTGATCAACCGACTTTGTTTTAAATAAAATCTCCGCCAATATGGCGGAGATTTGTTTATTATCTGAAACATAACTTTTTATTATTCAATGATTTTTTTAATCAATTCCGTAATTATTTTCCTTATTCGAATTTCAAATTTTACTTACCTTGCTCAAAAATCTTGGCTCATCTGGATTTAATTTTTTTGAAATTGAAAGATAGTATGAAAATAGATACATAAACATTACTGTTTGAAATGGATACAATTCTTTTTCTGCTTCTAAAAGTGTAAATGATAAATCACCCATTTCCAAAATTTCTTTGTTATCTGAAACAACCAAAACATGAGTCCCAGTTTTTCTTATCTTTTCTAAAACTTTTTTACTCATTTCTTGAGTTCCATCGTTCGGCGCAAAAATTATTATTGGAATATTTGGTTCTAGCATTGCAAGAGGCCCATGAACAAAATCAATAGTTGACATTCCCTGAGCATTTATATAACATGTTTCCTTAAGTTTTAAAGAACCTTCAAGCGCTATTGAATAGTTAAATCCTGTTCCCAAAACTATCAAATCCTGTGCAAACACAAACATTTTCGCTATCTCTTTAATTACTTTTTCTTTGCTTATAACATAATCTACAAGTTTTTTTAATTTATTAATTTCCAAGTCTTCTCCGTTAATAATATTTGTTAAAAACAAAAGAATTGCCAAAGATGAAACAAATGTTTTTGTTGCTGCTACACTTTTTTCAACCCCAGCGTTTAGATATAAAATATCTTCTCCCAAAATTTTTGCCATAGTACTATTAAGATTATTTGTTATTCCAATTGTAAAAGCATTTTCTTTTTTTGCTATTTTTAAAACCTCATTTACATCTTTTGTTTCACCCGATTGCGAAATTCCAATAACCATTGCATTTTTAAGATTTGGAGGAGTTTTATAATACACATACAAAGAACCCAAAGCTGAAGACGTTAGTAATTTCAACTTTGATTGAAAAAGATATTGTCCATATGCACATGCGTTATCTGAAGAACCTCTGCCAGAAAATAAAACTAGTGCAGGGAGCATTTTTTTGTATCTTTCAGCAATTTGTCTAATTTTATTAACTCCATTACGTGTTGTTTTTTCTAAAACCTCATTTATTTCGTAAATTTCTTGTATCATTTTATGTTTTTTCATTTCGTTCCCTCCAGACTACTCTTTAGAACCCCCACTATAAGCCTCTATCAAATATTTTTGAACATAAAATGTCAAAACAAACGGAACAATTGAAGAAATAGCAATTGCAGCAGATATTTCCCCCCATTGTACCCCCCAAGCTGTAATAAATAATGTCGCACCAACAGTTAAAGTTGTTGCTTTTTTTATACTCAATATAAGAGCAAATAAAAATTCATTCCAAGAATAAATAAAACATAAAATAAAAGTTGCTACAATTGATGAACTTATCATAGGTGGTATTATTGTTATTAATATTCTTCTCTCACTAGCTCCATCTATTCTTGCAGCTTCAACTACCTCTTTTGGTACATTTTGTATAAAATTGATCAGTAGTACAAATGCAACAGGAATATCAACTAATAAATGAATTAATACAAGACCTAATCTTGTATCTATTAATCCCACAGTTTTGTAGCTTAAATATATTGGCATAGCAAAAATTATTAAAGGAATACTTCTTAAATTTGTTACTAAAGGTAACAAAATCTTTCTCCCTTTATTAAAAAATATAATGTAATATGCTGCAGGTAATGTCAGCAATATAGAAAAAATAGAGGTAACACTTGCAATTATAAAACTATTTGAAAGAAAAAGTCTGAAATGAAATGTACCACTCGTAAAAATGGTTTTATAATGATCAAATGTCGGTTTAAATACCAATTTAGGGGGATAATTTACAAGATCCACTTTGGATTTCAAAGAAGTGAGAATAACATTTAAAAATGGAATATTTAAAACTAAAATAATTAGTATTACAACAATAATATGTATTATTCTAGTCACTTTAGACGATGTCTGAGTTATGCTACCACCTCCTGTATATTAAACGTGTCGCATTAAAGGTCAAAATCATCATTAAAAGAAATAAAATTAAACCTGCTGCACTTGCTAATCCTTGTCTTCCAAATTGAAAACCCACTTTATATATATAAATACTTATAGTAGTAGTCAAATCCCCAGGACCTCCACCGGTTAAAACATAAATAGTATCAAAAGATCTAAAAGCTTCTAAAAATCTTAATGACGAAGCAGCAACAATTGAGGAAAATACATATGGAATAGTAATTTTCATTAAAATTTGAAATGAGTTTGCTCCATCTATGTAAGCAGCTTCAAACAATTGTTTTGGTATACCAAGTAACGCTGAATAAACAATTAAAACAATAAAAGGTGTCCATTGCAATACATCTATTGCAACCAAAGTATAAAATATTATATTCGGATTAAAGAAATCGATATTAATTCCAAAAAGGTAACTTAAATATCCTGGAATCAAGCCTACGAAATTATTTAATAATATTCTATTCATTAGACCATATAAAGACGGTGCCATCATAATAGGTGCAAGTAGTAGAGTGAATATAATTTTGTTGCCTTTGAAATGCTTGTAAATATAATATGATATTAAAAAACCTAAAAAAGTTTCTAATATTGTTACACTCAACGAGAATTTTAAACTGAACTTCATTGAATTCCAAAAATCTTTAGAAGTTAAGATACTTTGAAAGTTAGACATACCTACTAAATCAGCATTTTGAAGATCACCAAATTTAACATTGGTTAAACTAATATATACTGTAAACGCTAGTAAAAACACAAGAGAAACTAATATAAAAAGAGTTAACGGCATTATAAAAGAATAATTGCCTTTACTTTTAATTTTTTCTCCTCCTTTTTGATTTTTATTTATTAAAATGGCATCCATGTTAAAACATGGATGCCAGTAAAAACAAATTATTTTTCATTAAGAAGTTTTTCAACCTCTATTTGAATTTGTTGTAACCCTTCTTCTACATCTAATTTTCCTGTCCAAATCGCTGTAAGTTTATCTGACAAAATTTGCAAAATGGACATAGTTTCCCCACTAGTACTTTCTACAAATCCATAATTTTTAATATGCTCAGCAATTAAAGAAAATTCCGGACGTTTTGAACTAAGTTCTTTTAACACAGTTTCAACTGGAGGAATTCCTCCATTTGAAGCATAAATTTTCATTGCTTCTTCTGTTGATAAAAATTTTAAAAATTCCAAAGCTGCCATTTTATTTTTGCTATATTTACTTAAACCTACTCCTAATGAGTGTACATGAGTTGAAGGATTTGGACCTGGAATATGTGTTACCCCAACCTTGTCAAAAACCATTGGTGATTCATCTGGATTTGTTAAAGTATGATAGGCAGCTGACCATTGAATCATCATGAATGTTCTACCAAGCTGAAATGCTTGATTTGCCTCGCCATACTCATATGTTATAGCTCCCGGGGGAACAGTACCAAGATCGTACAATTCCTTGTATAACAAAGCCGCTTGCTTTGCTTCGGGAGTATTAATGTTAAACTTTCCATTTTCATCGAACCATTTACCACCCATTGACCATAAAACATCATTCCAAATCATGATGTTATAAACCAAATTTTTCATTTGCAGTACATTTCCATACAGTGTAGGAGATTTCTGATTATATTTCTTTGTGAAGAACAATGCCATAGCTTTATAATCATCCCAATCCCAATTTTCTGGAGATTTAGGAACCAATCTCTTCCCAAGATATTTTTCACTTAAATCTCCGTAAATTTTTTTCCATTCGTTATTATTCAAAAGTTCTTCTAGCAAATCCTTCCTATAATAAAGAAAGTGGTTGCTAACATCCATAGGTAATCCATAAAGCAAACCTTCAAAAGACATACTTTCCAAAGAAGAAGCGATAAATACCTTTGGATCTAAATTAAATCCTTCCAATGGCACAAGATGATTTGCATATCTTCCAAGTATATAAGTAGCTACAAAAACTATATCAATATCTGAAGAATGTGCTCCTAATAAAGCTTCTTCTTTCGTCCAAAACTCATCCCTGCTAAAATTGATAATTTCTACTATGATATCATCTTTTTCTCCAAAATTAGAATTCCAGTATTCGACAACTTTTTGCATTGCTTCAGCTTCAGGGCCTGGCCAATAAACCATTGTAACTGTAACTCCAAATAAAGTTACTGTAAGAACCATCAACACAAAAACAAATAAACTTCTCTTCACAATACCCCCTCCTATATAATTAAGATAATTAAAAAAGTATTAGTACAACTTCTTAATAACAGCTTTTGCAGTTTCTTCACCGAATTTTTTACTTTTTTCATAATCAAAAGATTGCAGAATACCTGTTAATAATTCAATCGCATAAATTTGTGCTAAAACAGAACGTCCTGCACTATTTTTTATAGGATTTTCGCTTGAAAAAGTCTCTATAATTACTGAAGAATATTTTGAAATAGGAGAATTTTTGTGTTCTGTTATTGCTACTGTCTTT
>JASKLO010000019.1 GCA_030153605.1 Thermosipho sp. (in: thermotogales) | reverse complement strand
CTTCAGCAGAAAACTTCTTTCTCATATCTTTCACTCCCCTTCGTATATGATTATACTCTCTACTTTCTAACTGTCCAATCCTTCAGGGGAGCAGTATAAGGTTTTACACTTATTGAATTGTTAATTGTTCTTGCAATTATTGCTGCATTGATGGCAGTTGTTACACCTATTGCATTAAACGCTGTTAAGAAAGCAAAAGCAACACAAGTTGCTGAAAACTTTAGGAACATTAAGGCCGCGGTTGAATCTTATGTAAACGTGGAGCAAAAACTTCCAGATAATCTTACTTTGCAAGATTTAGCAGGAAGTTATTTAAACAGTGATCCAGGTAGTAATTTTGATTTAACAATAGCTTCAACATGGAAAGACGGTGTTGCCACATTGGAAATAGTTTACGAAGGTAAAGATGTTGATTTGAATATGTTAGAGAAAGCTTATCCAGAAATTGACACCGTGTCATCCCCTACAACAGGTCCTTTCTTGAGATTCCAAGTCCAAAAATGGTGGTAATTTAAATAAGTTTTTTGGTAAATTAAAGCCCTCTTTTTGAGGGCTTTTTTTAATTTTGATTTTCTTTAATAATATGATAAAATTTCTTTAAGAATTTTTTGTTTTGTTGTTGGTGATAATATGAAAAAAGGTTTTACTTTAATGGAATTAATTGTTGTAATGGCTATAATAGGATTTTTGTTAACAGTTTCAATCCCAATTGCTTTAAATGCAGTAAAAAAAGCAAAAGCTACGCAAGTGGGAAGAAATATTAGAAATATTATGCATTCAGCTGAAACATATTATTACACAGAAAAACCGCAAGATGTTTCGGATATTTCCATAGAACTGTTGAAAGAAAAATCTTATTTAGAAAGCAGTTTAAAAGGTTTAGATCTTTTAAAATATAGTATAACAGCTACCGAATTAGTAAATCACATTGTTTTAGAAACTATTTATTCTGGCAAGGATATATCCCCAGAAGAAGTAATTGAAAAGTATCCATTTATTGTGTCAACGGGAAATATATTGTATATGAGAATTTTTTTAGGAAAATGGTAAAGTTAAAATAAAAAGTTATGCAAAAATGTAAGAAAATATCTGTAATATTTTGAAATTAAAATAACATCCTTTTAGGATGTTTTTGGTTGTTATTTTTGAAAATGAAAAATCATAAATATTTATTCTTAAATAAAAAACTTACAAAAACAAATACTTTAGTAGGAGGAAATTTTTGTGATTTTTGAAAATGTACTTATTGTTGATCCTGTTTATGGAGAGTTTTGTGGAGATGTAGAGGTAGAAGATGGAATAATAACTAAAGTCAAAAAGAAAGAATGTATCGAACCTAAAAACATTCTATTGCCTGGTTTTGTTGATACTCATAGTCATGGATATTCTGGGATAGATTGTATGAATGCTACTGCAAAAGAATTTGAAAATTGGGCAAATTTTGTAGCAAAAGATGGGGTTACATATTTATTTCCAACAACAGTTTCTGGAACAAAAGAAGAATTAGAAAGAGTTTTAAAAGAATTTTTAAAGGCTAAACACCCAGCCCTTTCTTTTCTTCACTTTGAAGGTCCCTTTATTAATAAAGAAAAGGCAGGTGCACAAAATAAAGAAAAAATAACTTCTTTTTCTAAAGAAAAGCTTCCAGATTTAAATAATAAAGTAAAAATAATAACAGCAGCACCAGAAATTAATGGATTTGAAAAATTACTTGAATTTTCAAAAGAAAATAATTTAATTATTTCTTTGGGACATTCAAATGGAACTTTTGAAGATTTTAAAAAGGCGTATGAAAAAGGAGTTAGAAGAATAACACATTTTCCCAATGCTCTCAGAGAGTTCCATCATAGAGAAATTGGAGGTATTGGTGCTGCTTTTTCTTTAGATTTTTATGTGGAGCTAATAGTTGATAATATTCATCTTTCACCTGACTTTGTAAAATTAGTATATAAATTAATAGGGCCTGAAAGAATCATTTTAATAACCGATAGTATATCAGCAACAAACCTAAAGGATGGAATTTACAACTTAGGTGGCATTTTAGTTAAAGTAAAAGATGGAATTGCAAGAACTGAAGAAGGAAGTCTTGCAGGAAGCACATTAAAGTTTATTGAAGCCGTTAAAAACTTCCGCAAAATAACAAAATGTTCTTTAAAAGAACTTGCGATGGTTTCATCTTACAATGCATTTAAAAGTGTTGAAATGAATCCTCCAAGAATTAAAGAAGGCTATCCTGCAAAGTTAGTTTTATTAGATGATGAGTTAAACATAAAAAAAGTGATAGTTGATACACCTAACTAATTAATTCTACAACTTGTTTGTTTCAACCATTATACATATATCATAAACCGCTTTAATATTATTTTCTTTTAACACTTTTTCAATTTCATCTGAATATGCACCTGGTTGGTACCAAAGGTTTACAAATCCTGCATTTATAGCTTGTTTTGTGATCTCAACCCCTATTTTTGGTGGAACCACAAAAACAATTAAATCTATATCTTTGGGCAATTCATTTACATTTTTAATAGTTTTAATACCTTCTACTTCATCATAATTTGGTGTTACAGGTATGACCTCAAATCCTTTTTTTGTTAAATCTCTCAAAATGATATTTCCAAATTTTTCTTTATTTGTTGTTGCGCCAACAAGCGCAATTTTTTTAATCGATTTTAAATCCATTTTTTACACCTCCTCTTGTTATTATACTTTATAAATCCTTATTTGTTAACATCTGTTATTTAAAAAGACAATTATAAAATTTTCTATTTATAATCCTTTAAAAAGCAAAATTACTTTGTTTTTTATGTAACACGTTACAAAGGTATAATCTTTTTTGAAGAATAGATTTTAAAAGTATTATAATTAAAAATGCAAAAATGTAAAAATTTTTGAATTTTTATCAACATTTTAATATAAGGAGGAGTAAATATGAAAAAATTACGGCTGATATTTGGCTTATTAATGGTTTTTTTCTCAGTTTTTGCATTTTCTGAAACAGTTATCACAGTAGGAGTCTTTACATGGGATGTTCCAATATTTGAAAAAATTGCTCAAGAATTTAGCAAAGAATACCCTGAAATTAAAATTGAAATACTTGAAATTCCATGGACACCTGGAGATATTATAAACAGTTTATTAACTGCAAAAGCAGCCTCAGGCGAAAAATTCCCAGATGTAATTGCTCAATCCTGGGAGCCTATAGTGTATCCTATTTCTCAAGGGTGGATTTATCCATTAGATGAATTTCTTGAAAACGATCCTGATTACAATTATGTTCCAGATTCTATTCAAAACGCGTTTAAATTTTTGGGTAAAACATATGCCCTTGGTGAAAGGCTTCATTTTAATACTATAGTTCTAAATCTTGATTTGCTTGAAAAATTGAATCTTCCAGTACCAAGTTATGATTGGGATATTAATACTTTTATGACTCTTGCAAGGCGTGCAACAACAAGAGAATATTCAGGAATTGATAATCTCTGGGAATTTGATGCTTTTATGGCGGCTGTTCTTAGTGATCACACTACATTCTGGAGTTTTGATTTTAACAAAAAAAGATTTGATTTGACAAATGGTGGCTGGCTCAGAGCAGTTGAACTACAAGAAAGGCTCAGAAAAGTTCCTGGGCTCGATGCTTCAACACTTTTTAACCAACAATTGAGAGATCAGGGAGAATTAGATGATTATCAGAAAAAGTTTGGCGAAGATGTTGATGCTTTCTTTGAAGGCAAAATCTTAATGGGATTTAAAGGTACTTGGGATTGGGATGAAGAAGGTTTAAAGGCTTTACCTTGGAGAATGGATATGTATCCATTGCCACAAGATCCTGAAATTGGTATGAGACAACCAATCCACATCAATTATGCATTTATGACTTCAACCACAGAACATCCCGAAGAGGCATTTAAATTTTTAAAATACATAACATATGATCCAAAAGGCGTTGTTGTGAAATTTAAATATGTAACCTCAGAAACAGATGCTATTGGAAATCCATTCTGGTTTGTTCCAGCAACAATGCACCCAGATGTTATAAAGGTTTTTGAGGAAGCAAGCTTCATACCAAATGGAGTCAAGTATATGCTTAATAACCTTGATAAAACAGTACCTGTTGATATGTGGAAAGTTATTCCTGGATGGTTCCAAGCAATAAATGATGTTATGATTCCAACAGAAACGAAGATAAGAAGTGGGGATGCAGAACCTGCAGCAATTGCTGCTGAAACAGAAGAAAAACTAAATGAAATTATTGAAGAAGCTTGGAATGAGTTTGTTAAAGATGTTGAAGAAGTACAAAAGAACTTTCCAGAACTTAGAAAAAAGATAGAAGGTAAATAATCTTAAGTCCCCCGGTTTTCGGGGGACCTTTTTCTGATTACAGGAGGTATTAGAGTGATACGGTTAATTAAAATTGTAGGCTATTCATTCCTTGTGGTATTTTTAGTAGCTCTTGTAATATTTTTCTTGGGTAAAAATAGCTATCAAAGATTTTCAGAATATATAAATGAAATTAAAGAAAAGCAAGTAAATATTTTAAGTACACCTGAAGATGTCTTAAGACATTATTTTTCTTATTTTGAAAGTTTTGAAAAAATACCAGTTTATTCTGGTGAATTCGTTTTACATACTGATGAATCAACATCAATAGATTTTGATTTAAGTGAAGAAGGATATTTTAATATTTTGATGGTTTACAGGATTAACACTAATACGACTAACAACGGTTCACTCGAAATTTCAAAAGATGGTGAAAATAATTTTCTTGCGCTTTTAGATAATTACGCTTATTATGATAGATCAGAAGTTATTTTGGATAGATATGGTAATGAAGTTGTACCTGAACAGTATAGGGTAAATATAAATTTATACAGTATTTTAGAAGATGCAAAAAGACTCGAAGCTAGTCCACTTATTTTTAAGTTTGAAAAAGGAAAAAATTTATTGATTCTAAAAAACTTAAAATCTGATATTACAATAAAAGAAATATATTTAGTTAGGCCTCAAGAGATTATTAGCTACGAAGAATATATAAAGAAATATAAAAATTATTCAAAAAGAGATTTGATGATAGAAGCAGAAGATTTAATTTTAAAATCCGACTTTACCTCAAGTATAGGAAACGAACAAACACCAGAAATTACACCTTATGAAATTACCAAAAAGAGACTTAACAATGTTTTAGAAGATACGTTTTCGTTATCTAATCAGAAAATAATGTGGGTTTTTAATATAGAAAGTCCTGGTTTATACAAAATTGCATTTAGATATAAGCAAACTATTAATAAAGGAATACCTTCTTATAGAACCATAAAAATTGATGGGAAAGTTCCATTCAAAGAGTTAGAATTTTATCCATTTTTATATACGGGATATAAATGGTCTACAGAAACTCTTTCCAATGGTACAGAACCATATTATATTTATCTAGATAAAGGTTTGCACGTTTTGAGTTTAGAAGTTACTACAGGGCCATTTGAAGAATATATTAAATTTCTCCAAAAAAGTGTAAGAGAATTACAAGATATCGGTCTTGATATTAGAAAGTTAATTGGGAATAATTTTGATCCAAACCGAACATGGAACATTGAAAAATACATGCCAAATGTAGTAAGTGATTTAGAGAATCTATCAAATGAACTAGAAGAAAAATACAAATCCTTGTTAGATATTCTTGGCGAACAAGGTAGAGCTACGATTTCAGATATGATGGTTGCTGCAGATTTAATTAGAGAAATTATAAAAGAACCTGAAAGACTGCCATTCTATTTAGATGTTTTAAGTGAAGGTGCGGCTTCAATTTCCCAAAGGCTTTCAAATCTTTCTTTAACATTAAAAGAGCAACCTCTTGGCCTCGATAAAATATTTATTTACTCTAATGATTCTTTTGTTCAAAGCAGTGAAAGTAGATTTTTGATTAATTCGTATGCAGAACTTTATAAACTTCTTTTGTCGTTTACAAACAAAAACGAATATTATTCTGTATATGAAAAAACATCTAAGGATGAACTTTCCGTATGGGTTAATAGGCCTGTGCAGTATGTTGAAACATTGCAGTATTTAATTGATTCAGACTTTACAAGAAAATATGGTATAAAAGTAAAACTTTCAATAATGCAGAATGAACAAAAGCTGATTTTGGCAAGTGCAGCAGGCAATACTCCAGATATTGCTTTAGGTATAAGTAGCTGGATTCCTTTTGATCTTGCAATTAGAGGAGCGATATACCCATTATCGGAATTTCCAGATTTTATAGATTCATTAAAAGACGATTATAACCTTGAAACTTTACTTCCATACGTACTTGAAGATAAAATTTATGGAGTAACCGAAGCTCAGAATTTCTATGTTTTATTTTATAGAAAAGATATTTTAGAAAAGCTTAACATACCAATCCCTCAAACTTGGGAAGATGTTAAAAAAATCCTCCCCGAACTTCAACGAAGAGGAATGAATTTCTTCATTCCTATGAGTGAACAGACAACTAAATTCTTTAACACAACAGCTCCTTTTATATTTCAAACTGGCGGAAGAATATATACGAAGGATGGCTTAAGAGCTGCAATAAACGAAGAGGAAGCAGTAAAAGGGTTTGAATTAATGACAGAATTATACTCGATATATGGTTTGCCTGAACAAGTAGCAAGCTTTTACAACAGCTTTAGATATGGTCTTATACCAATTGGCGTTGCTGATTTTGCAAACTATATACTTCTTTCAAATGCGGCAGATGAAATATATGGACTTTGGGATATAGCCCCTTCACCGGGCGTTAAAAATGAAAAAGGTGAAATAGTGAGGTATCAAGTTTCAAGTGATAGAGCAGATGTAATATTTAATAATTCCAATAAAAAAGAACAAGCATGGACATTTTTAAAGTGGTGGCTTTCTAAAGAAACTCAAGTGAAATATGCCAGGATGCTTGTAAATAGGTATGGCCCAGAATACATGTTCAATACAGCAAATATTTCGGCATTTAAAGAATTAGATTATTTCCCAGAAAATCATAAAAAAGTGATTCTTGAACAGTGGAAATGGATAAAGGAAGTTCAAAGACACCCAGGTGGATATATGACAGAAAGAGAAGTAAGTAATATATGGAATGCCGTTGTCATTGAAGGGAAAAGTCTTAGACCAACCATTGATAGAGCAGAAATATTGATAAATAGAGAGCTTGAAAGGAAACTGGCCGAATTTGGTTATATAAAAGATGGTAAAGTTATTAAAGAATTTCCTATGTATGATTCGATCAGTGAATTTTTTAAGAGGTGGTCCAAATGAAAAAGCTAAAAAAATACATGCACTGGATTCTTCTATCTCCATATTTAACTTTATTTGTAATTTTTATTTTGTTACCTATTGTTGTCGCAATTTATCTTTCTTTTACATATTTTAATGCGATACAATCCCCGAGATGGGTGGGATTACAAAATTACGTAAATCTTTTCACAAGAGATGAAATTTTCATGCAAAAGGTTTTGCCAAACACAATTAAATTTTCTTTAATTGTAGGTCCTGGCGGATACATTTTATCTTTTATTTTAGCTTGGCTTGTTGCACAGCTTACTAAAATTCCCAGAACGATTTTTGCTTTAATATTGTATTCACCTTCACTAACTGCTGGTGTAACTATGGCTGTTGTTTGGAGAGTTTTATTCAATGGAGACCAACAGGGTTATCTAAATGCTCTTCTCTTACGTTTGGGATTTATTGATAAACCCATACAATGGCTTCAATCTCCAGAACATTTATTAACAATTATGATAATTGTATCCTTGTGGAGTAGTATGGGCGTAGGGTTTCTGGCAATGCTTGCAGGTATTTTAAATGTTGATGAAACTTTGTATGAAGCGGCGTATATCGATGGAATAAGAAATAGGCTCCAAGAGATTATTTATATAACAATACCTGCAATGAAACCACAAATGTTATTTGGAGCAGTTATGTCTATTGTTCAGACATTTACCACCGCAGGTATTGGTGTTGCTTTGTCTGGAACAAATCCAACTCCACAGTATGCTGGGCAATTAATTGTAAACCATATAGAAGATTATGGTTTTTTAAGATATGAAATGGGATATGCAGCTGCAGTTTCTGTGGTTTTGTTACTTATCATTTATCTGTTCTCAAGAATTGCTTGGAAGTTATTTGGGGATAATTAATAAAGGAGTGGTACTGTGGCAGGTTTTACAACTAAAACTAATCCAAAACGGTTTCATAAAAGTCAATTAAAATTTTATTTCATTTTAGCTCCGATAGCTGCATTTATGCTTTTGCCTATAATTTTCATTTTTTCTCAAGCGTTTAAACCTATAGACGAACTGTTTTTATACCCTCCCAGATTTTTTGTTAGAAGGCCTACATTCAATAATTTTTATGAACTTTTTGCAGCTACAAAAGGTTCAAGTATTCCTGTAAGTAGATATTTAATAAATAGTATTTTAACTGCTTTATTTACGGTTATTTTCACAATTATTATCTCAGTTTTCGCTGGATATGCACTTTCAAAGAAAAGATTTAAAGCAAAAAATTTAATCTTTACTATTAATAACCTTGCTCTTATGTTCGTGCCTGTTGCAGTTATTATTCCAAGGTATTTAATTGTTCAAAAGCTTGGTTTAATTGATACTTTTATAATCAACGTTCTTTCGCTTCTTGCTATGCCTATTGGTATTTTTCTTATAAAACAATTTGTTGATCAAATTCCTGATGCTTTAATTGAAGCGGCTTTAATTGATGGTGCAAATGACTTTCAAATAATTTTTAATCTGATAATGCCACTTTTAAAGCCTGCAATTTCAACTGTTGGAATTCTCGCGTTTCAGGTTGCTTGGAATAGTGCAGATGCTTCAACATATTTTATAAACAATGAAAATTTAAGAACCTTTGCGTTTTATGTTTCAAATCTTACGGCTGTTACAGGAAACACAATAGCAGGACAAGGTATTGCAGCAGCTGCTAGTTTGATAATGTTTGTTCCAAATCTTGTACTATTTATCTTTATGCAATCAAGGGTAATGAATACAATGGCTCATAGCGGATTGAAATAATCGGGAGGAATAAGAGTGAAAAAACAAATTGTTTTGATCTTTTTAATTCTAACTATTCTAGCATTTTCATCAAACAGTACATTTTTGACATATACAATTGGGCAGAATAACAAATGGAAAATAACCCAGGATGCTTATCTTGTTAGTGAAATAATCCTGGATGATGCTGGTCTTTATTATCCCGAGGATATGTATTTAAAAGATGGGAAACTTTATATTGCTGATTCTGGGAATGCAAGAATACTTGTGTATGATTTAAAAACAAGAGAAACTACAGAAATAGGCTCTTGGTCTCTTTTTACACCCACAGGCGTTTTTGTTGATGATAACTATATATATGTTGCAGATATAGGTATGTCTGAAGTTGTTATTTTTGATAAAGAGGGAAATGAGGTAAAAAGAATAGGAAAGCCAAAAAGCATTCTTTTTGGTCAATATACGAAATTTAAACCTAAAAAATTAGTTGTTGATAAAAGAGGTAATTTATATATAGTTAGTGAAGGTTCTCTTGATGGAATAATTCAACTTGATAGAAATGGCGAATTTTTAGGTTATTTTGGGGCCAACAAAGTAAGAATAACTGCTTTAGATAAATTTATTGATTTGTTTTATTCTAAGGAACAAAAAGAAAGGATTTTAACAAGGGCACCAAAGCCATACTATAACCTTGCAATAGATAACAAAGGGTTAATTTATACTATTACACAAAAAGAGCATGGAGACGCAATAAAAAAGCACAATACACTTGGGAACAATATCTTATACTTATCTCGACTTGATTCAATGGTTGATGAAGCGAATTTTGTGGATATTACAGTTGACAAAGATGGAAGAATTTTTGCTTTAACAGAAACGGGACTTATATACGAGTACGATCAGGAAGGAAATTTAATTTTTTCTTTTGGTGGAAGGGCAATTGCGTATGACAAAAATGGACTTTTTTCAGTTGCATCTTCTATTGAGGTTGATGACGAAGGAAGGATATATGTTCTAGATAGAGAAAAAGGAATAGTTCAAATATTTAATCCAACGATTTATGCAACTCTTATACATAAAGCTTTGAACTTATATATCCAGGGAAAATATTTAGAAAGTAAATCTATCTGGCAAGATGTTTTAAAATATGATGGATTTTCAAGTGTTATACATAACGGACTTGGAAAAGCTTATTTCCAGGAAGGAAAATACAAAGAAGCTGCTTTACATTTTAAGGTGGCGTACAACAAAAGAGAGTATTCAGATGCATTCTGGGAAATTAGAAATCAATTTTTACAAGAAAACATGAAAATAATATTGATAATTTTGTTCTTGCTCTTGGCATTCTTTGAAATTGGTGGAAGAATTCTTAAAAAGAAAAATATAAAGCTAAAAATACAAATAAAAAATAAACTGTTAAATGATATTTTATACCTTAAAAATCTTTTAAGGCATCCAATTGATAGCTTTTATTATTTAAGAAAAGGTACGCACGGAAGTGTTTTATCGGCGTCAATAATCTATGCATTATTTGTACTTGTGGTTGTTTTTGATTACATGGGGAGAAGTTTTATTTTCAATCTTAATACTTCTGAAAGATCTGTAGGATATGTTGTTTTATCCATAATTGCTCCTGTAATGTTATGGGTATTTTCAAATTATCTTGTTAGTTCGATAAATGAAGGTAGAGGTACTCTGAAAAATATTTATATCTTTACCGCATATTCTGCTGCACCATATATAATTTTCCAACCATTTATTATTTTACTTACTTATGTTCTTACATATAACGAAAGTTTCTTAATTAGCTTTGGATCTTTCTTTGTTATTTCTTGGACGATTATTGTTTTGTTCATAGGAGTTAAAGAAACACATGATTACCACCTGAAAGGTACAATAGGAAGTATTCTTTATTCTATAGTCTGGATTCTTGTTATTGTTCTTGTGTTTTCAATAGTCTATATGCTTTGGGATCAGATATTTGAAACAGTTTATGGAATAATCCAGGAGGTGCTATATCGTGTCAGATAAATTAAAATTCATTTTTCTGTGTTTAATTCTAATTTCTAGTCTTTTGTTTCCAATAGGCGATGATTATCTTTCAAATAGATTTACAAAACCAGATAAAGATATACAAGTTGTAAATGATTTAACAACAGAGGGTTTTAGATTAATTAAAGAATCAAAAAAATTAGAGCTGTGGTTTGATGAAAACACTTATTCTATTAGAGTCAAAAACAAAGAAAGTGGATATATTTGGGGACTTGTAGACTCAAAGAATTTATCTGGAATGAATAAAATTTGGAAAGGAATAGCTTCTTCTCTGTTAACCATAGAATATTTTGATAAAAATGCTTTAAGCTATCTTTTGAGTATTTCAGATCAAAATGTAAAAAAAGAATTTTCTTACATAGAAGATGGATTTAAAGTAAAAATACTCTATGAAAATCTTGGAATAACTCTAGAACTTTATGTTTATTTGAAAGATGATCATTTAGAGTTTTATGTTCCATTTGAGAGTATAACTGAAACAGGAGAATTTAAGTTGGCTTCCATTTATATTGCGCCTTTCTTAGGAGCCGTAAGGGAAGATAAGAAATATGGATATATTTTTATACCAGATGGTCCAGGCGCTTTAATAAGATTTTCCAAAGCATCCCAAGCATCAAATATATTTGAAAAAAGAATATATGGAAAAGATTACAGTATTGAAAATCTTAGAGAGGTTAGCGACCTAAAATCCAGCAGGCCTAATGACTTTTTAAGAGAAGAACCTACAATTTATATGCCTGTATTTGGAATTGTACATGGAGTTAACCAAAATGCAATTTTTGGAAGAGTTGTTTCAGGTTCTGAATATAGTTCAATAGTTGCTTATCCTAGCGGAGTAGTAAGTCCATTCAACTGGGCAAGCGTTAAGTTTATTTACAGGCAAAAGTATTTACAACCTACAAGCAGGAGTGGAAGCGGTATTCAAGTTCCTCAGAAAAAGAAAAATCAGTTTGATGCTAAGTTTCAGGTTTATTTTTTAAACGGAAAAAATGCTAATTATGTTGGAATGGCAAAACTGTACAGAACCATTCTTGTTAACGAAGGGATACTAACAAGAAATGAAAATTTTGGAAATATTCCTCTTTCACTAGATTTTGTAGCTTCGGAATTGGAAAAAAAGGTTTTAGGTTTTAATGTTTTAAAAACAACAGGTTATAAATACATTGAAGAAGCTATAGAGTATTTTAAAAAATCTGGAGTCAATAATCTTCTTGTTTTAATTGAAGGATGGCAAGAAAGGGGAAGAAGCGGAAATAAAATATCAAAATTTTCTTTTGAAAAATCTGTTGGTGGGAAAGAGGAATTGTTAGGTTTGTACAAAAAATATAACAATGAAAATGTAAAAATAGTTCTAGTTGAAAATGTTACAAAAGTAACTGAGCAACAGATAAATATAAATAAAGAAGCTGGTACAAATCTTTCTCAATCATTAATATACGAAGAAAAGAATAACAGGGATTTGTGGTTCTATAGATCATATTATACAAACATTAAACTTGCTAGCGAATATTTAAAAGAAAAGGCGTCGAAATTAAACAAACTTGGTATTGCAAATATTGCCATAAAAGAATATGGGATTAAACTTTATGGAGATCTACTTGTAGATAAAGAAATATATAGAGATCAAGCCAAAAAATTGATTCAAGAAACAATTAGCGATATTTCTAAAAACATGAATATACTATTTTTCAAAGCAAATGATTATCTTTGGAAATATGCTGATGCAATTATAAATATACCAATGAATAATAGTCAATATCTCTTTGAAACAGATACTGTTCCGTTTCTTCAAATTGTATTAAGTGGTTATATTGACTATTACGTTCCCTTCATGAACGATGGGTTTTTCTCAAGATTAGATGTTTTAAAATCAATCGATTTTGGAGCATTTCCAAATTTTATATTAACCGAAATAGATAATTATTATCTATCCAAAACTCCACTCTGGTATTATCCGTCGACTAAATTTGAAGATTGGAAAGATAGTATTTTAGATATTTATTTCCAAATAAACGAAGCACTAAAACATGTTAGGGGATATTCAATAAATGATAGAAAGGTAATTGCTCCTGGAATTGTTTTAGTTAGTTATGAAAATAATGTAAGTTTTTTGATAAATTACACAAAAGAGCCTTATGAATATAACGGTTTAAAAATACAGCCAGAATCGTGGATTTTAATAAATAAAGGGGAAGAGAGTTATGAGTAAAAGATTGAAGGCAAAGACAAAAAGAGCGTTAGTTGGGTATCTATTTTTTTCACCCTGGATAATTGGCTTTTTACTTTTTACTGCATATCCGTTTTTCTACTCTCTATATTTAAGCTTCTTTAAGGTTAGATTTACCGTTTCTGGGGTTGAATCAACTTTTGTTGGTTTTGAATTTTATAAATATGCGTTTAGAGGAGATCTTACTTTTCCAATTAATTTTACAAATACAATAACAAATATAATATTGTCAACCCCGTTGATAGTAATTTTTGCTTTAATAGTTGCAATTTTGTTAAACAACAAAATTAAATTCAGAGCATTTTTCAGACTTCTATATTTTTTACCCGTGGTTATTATAAGTGGGCCAGTTGTTTCAGAGCTTGTTGAAAATAACGCCGCTAGAATTGTTGATCCAGGAAAATACTTTATTTATCAGTTTTTTACAACTTTGCCAGATAGAATCAGTTTTCCTTTCTTATATATGTTCGACAATCTTGTTCTTATTTTATGGTTTTCTGGTGTACAAATCCTATTTTTCTTAGCGGGTTTACAAAAAATCAGTTCATCAATTTACGAAGCGGCCAAAATTGACGGGGCAAATTCATGGATAATTTTTTGGAAAATAACGCTCCCTTTAATTAGACCATTTATTTTAATCAATACTATTTACACTATAGTTGATCTTGCTTCATTTGCGAATAACTCAGTTAATACAAGTATAACGCAACATATGTTCGATATTGATAGACCTTATTCATATTCAGCTGCATTATCTTGGATTTATTTCGTAGCAGTTATGGCTATTATTGGAGTTGCTTTTTTAATTCTTCGAAAGAAAGATTAAATGAGGTGAAAATATGAGAGGATCATTTTACTACAAATACATTAAATCACCTTCAACAAAGTTAGTTTTATATGTTTTGTTAATCGGCATAGGATATGCTTATTTATATCCATTGCTTTACATGATTACCACAAGTATCATGAGCGTGGAAGATCTTGTTAATCCTACTATTAGGTGGATTCCTGTTCATCCTACTCTGAGTAATTACAAACTTGCATGGCAAGTTTTGGAAGTTTCAAAATCTTTACTTAACAGCATATACCTTTCAGTTGTACCGGCATTAATTCAGACATTTAGTACGGCAATCATTGCATATGGCCTTCAAAGGTTTGATATACCTTTGAAAAGATTTTGGTTAGTTTTAGTTCTTGCAACATTTTTAATTCCTGCCCAAACAACGCTTGTAACAAAGTACATGCTTTTCAGCAAGCTTAAGTTAGTTGGAACACCACTTGCTTCATTTTTGCCTGCATTATTTGGACAGGGAATTAAAAGTGCTATTTTTATACTTCTTTTCTACAACTTTTTTCAAATGCTTCCAAAAACTTTTGATGAAGCCGCAGAACTTGATGGTGCGGGTCCTTTAAGAATTTTTTGGACTATAATGTTACCACTTTCAATACCTGCATTGGTGACAACATTCATTTTTTCTCTTGTTTGGTATTGGAACGAAACACTTGTTTCAGGCCTTATATTAGGAAATTCAATTAAAACACTTCCAATAGCTCTTAGAGATTTTATCTGGAGATATGCGCAGATGTTTCCATCAACAACTGGAAGTTCTGCAAACAGGCTGAATGAAGGAATACGTCTTGCGGCTACTTTTATAACGATTCTGCCTTTGCTAATAACTTATTTGTTCTTACAAAGACAATTTGTTGAAAGTCTTGAAAGAACAGGTATTACCGGTGAATAGAAGGTGAAGAAATGAAGCAAATATTGGTGTTTCTGTTGATATCAATCACTTTTGTTCTTGGTTCATGTGAAAATAACAATTTCAATGCCGATAACTGGAAATTAATATGGTCTCAAGAGTTTGATGATTCTGTAATTGATAGAAATGTTTGGAATTTTGAAATAGGTAATGGTCATTCTAAAGGAATACCTGGCTGGGGAAATAACGAACTTGAATATTACACGGACGGTGAAAATGCCTATATTCAAAATGGTATTTTAGTAATTGAAGCAAGAAAAGAAGGCAGAAGAGATGCTTACGGAACCTACAACTATACTTCATCAAGAATGACTACACAAGGTAAATTTGAAGTAAAGTACGGAAGAATTGAAGTTCGTGCAAAGTTTCCATATGGAAAAGGATTATGGCCCGCTGTTTGGATGCTTGGGTCAGACATTGGAAGTGTTGGATGGCCCAATTGTGGAGAAATAGATATTGTTGAATTCTTAGGGCATGAATCTACTAAAGTATATGGAACAGTCCATGGACCCGGATATTCTGGGGGGAATAGTATATCGGGTAGTTATGAATTAACTGATCCAGATTTCACAGAAGATTTTCATACATTTGGCATAATATGGGATGAAGAGAAAATAGATTTTTATGTAGACGATTATGTTTATTATACGGTTTCAAAAATGTATGTTTTGAGTAGAGGATATTCCTGGGTTTTTGATAAACCATTTTTCATTATAGTTAATTTGGCCGTTGGCGGAAACTGGCCAGGATATCCAGACGAGAATACGCAATTTCCAGCAAAAATGTACATTGATTATATAAGAGTATGGCAAAAAGAAGAATAATAAAATTGCGAGGTGGCAAAATGAAAAAGAGTTTAGTTATTTTTCTTAGTATTATTTTGATATCGATTTATTTTGCTAATGGAGGCGATGAAATGAAACAGGCTGAATGGAAATTAGTATGGTCTGAAGAATTTGACGGTGAAAAACTTAATACAGATATTTGGAAGTTTGATGTAGGAAACGGTCATTCTAGATGGAATCCTGGTTGGGGTAATGGAGAACTGCAGTATTATACCGAAGGAGATAATATGTATCTTGAAAATGGGATGCTAGTAATTGAGGCAAGAAAAGAGAAGGTAAAAGATCCATACGGAGAGTATTACTATACATCAACCAGGATAAATACAGAAAATAAATTTAAAGTAAAATACGGAAAAATAGAAGTTAGAGCAAAATTTCCATATGGAAAAGGTTTATGGCCCGCTGTTTGGATGTTAGGTTCAAATTACAGATACGTTGGATGGCCGATGTGCGGTGAAATTGATATTGTTGAATTTTTAGGACACGACAAATACACAGTCTATGGAACACTTCATGGTCCCGGCTACAGCAGAGACAAGGCAAAATCATGGAAATATAAATTAACAATTGATGAGCCAAATTTTACTGAAGAATTTCACACATTTGGAATAATTTGGGATAGTGAAAAAATTTCTTTCTATGTTGATGATACTGTTTATTACACAGTTACCAAAAATGCTATTTTAAAACAAGGACATCCTTGGGTATTTGATAATTATTTCTTTATCATTGTAAACCTTGCAGTTGGAGGGTACTGGCCTGGATATCCAGACAACACAACACAATTTCCAGCAAGAATGTATGTTGATTATATTAGAGTTTGGCAAAAAAATGAATAGCAGGTGAAATACATGGTGGGAATTAGAGATGTTGCGAGAGAAGCAAATGTTTCAATTGCTACAGTTTCAAGGGTTATAAATGGAAGCAGCAACGTTTCAGAAGAGACTCGAAAAAAGGTCTTAAGGGCTATGAAAAAATTGAACTTTAGGCCCAGACCAGCCATTGGTGGAAAAAGAGAAGTGTTTTTTAAAACAATTGGAGTTTTAGTTCCCGATATAAGGGGGTATCATTATAGCGACATTGTTATGGCCATAGAAAGCTGTGCATATGAAAACGGCTTTGATGTTATGTTAGCTATACCCAAGGCAGATATTGATAACGAAAAACATATACTAGAAAAGTATTTTAGAAGAAAAATCGATGGAATTATTGTAGCTGAACTTTTGGGAGGCGAAAATTACATAGATAAATTTTTGAAAAGCGGGATTCCCTTAGTTGTTCTCGATTTTAGTGTTGAAGAAATTAATTTTGATGTGGTTAATGTAGATAACATGATGGGGGCATATAATGCTATAAAGTTTTTGTATGAAAACGGGCATAGAAAAATTCTTTTCATTCCTGGCCCAGAATGGTCTCCTGCAGCTATTGAAAGAGAAAAAGGAATAGAAAGATTTTTGGATCAAGCCCCTGATCTTGAAATATATTACACAAATATTAGAGGATATAATGCACAAGATGGAAGAGATGCTGTGTTTGAGTATTTAGACAGAAATGGTTTGAACTTTACTGCTATTTTTTCTATTAACGATTGGTCTGCAATTGGCGCAATTGATGCATTAAAATCTAAGGGTTTAAAGATTCCAGATGATGTTTCTGTGATTGGTTTTGATGATGCACCTTTTCTTGACTTTATTGAACCAAAACTTACAACAATAAGGCAACCACGATGGGAATTAGGTTATACAGCGGCACAAATTTTAATAGAAAGAATCACGGCTAAAAGGGCAAGATTACCTAGAAACATTGTTCTTCCAACGGAGTTGGTTGTTAGACAATCTGTCAAGAGATTGGAAGGGGGATTGAAAAAATGAGTGTTAAATTAAGTAGAGTTATTCATGGAATAATGAGGATTAAAAGCTGGAATTATACCACAGAAGAGTTATTAAGTCTTATTTATAAATTGATAGATTTGGGTGTTACAACCTTTGACCTTGCAGATATTTATGGTGATTATGAAGCGCAGGAAATATTTGGAAGAGCTTTAGAAAAAGATCCTTCATTAAGAGAAAAGATTCAGTTGATTTCAAAGGTTGGTATAGTTCTTCTTTCAAACAAACATCCTCAAGTTTATGTTAAACATTATGACACTTCAAAAAAGCATATTATAGAATCTGTTGAAAAGACACTAAAAGATCTTAGAACAGATCATCTTGACGTTCTTTTAATTCACAGGCCAGATCCTTTGATGGATCCTAATGAAATTTCTGAAGCGTTTGAATATTTGAAGGAAAAAGGAATGGTATTAACTTTCGGTGTTTCAAATTTCAAACCTCAACACATGTCGCTTTTTGTAGAAAAACTTTCCCTGCCGGTATTGTACAATCAGGTTGAAATTTCTTTATGGAACGTAGAATCTTTATTTGATGGCACCCTTGATTATTGTCAACAAAAAGATATTCTTCCTATGGCATGGTCTCCTGTTGCTGGTGGCAGACTTTTTAAAGAAGAAGATAGGAAAGACGAGAGGGTTCTGAGAATATATAACGCGCTTGTCGAAATAGCTAAAAATCATTCTACAACTCCAGAACACATTGCATATGCTTGGCTTTACAAACATCCTTCAAAAATATACCCAGTTGTTGGAAGTGGAAAATTTGAAAGAATTAAAACAGCAGTTGAAGCATTAGAAATAGATCTTGATAGGCAAGAATGGTTCTATTTATTAAAAGCTTCAAGAGGTTTCGATGTACTATAAAAGAAAAAAGAGGTGATATTGTGAAAAAATACGATTTTATTATCGAAAATTACTCAAAACAAAAATTATTTTCAAGCTTTCTTCCGGGGATCGCCGGAAAACATGGAATACCACTATGGGTATTTTATGTAAATAGAGGTCAGTGTATAGCAAGTTTTGGGATTGAAAACAAAGCAAATTCAATACTTGAATTTAAACCAGCAACTCAGAGTTATACCGATACACCTCTGAAAGGTTTTAGGACCTTTATTAAAGTAAATAGCAAATATTATGAACCTTTTTCTGAACTAAATAATTTTAAAAAAATAATGAAAATTAGCAAAAACAACCTTGAAATTGAAGAAATTAATGAAGAATTGGGGTTAATAGTAAGAGTTATTTATTTTGTTCTTCCAAATGAAGATTTTGCGGCTCTTGTTAGAAGACTTGAAATTGAAAATACAGATGAAAACGAAAAACACTTAGAAGTAATTGACGGCCTTCCTGAGGTTATACCATATGGTGTTTCAAACGGGGTTTATAAAGAGATGGGGAATACCGCTCGTGCATGGATGCATGTGTACAACTACGAAAAAAAGATACCGTTTTTTAGTGTAAGAACGACAATTGGAGATCTTGAAATAGTAGAAGAGATTAATAATGGATATTTTTATTTTGCTTCAAGTGAGAATGAACTCATAGATGTTGTATATGATAAAAATGTTTTATTTGATAATTTAACATCTCTACAAGAAGCCATCGTTTTCAAAAACGGTGGAGTCAAAGAAGTTTTGTCTAGGAAACAATATGATGAAAACCTTCTTCCAAGTGCATTTGGGGTTTTGGAAACCAATTTGAAAGATAAAGTAGTTGTTAATAGCATGATCGGTTTTTCAAAAGAAAAGGAATTAATAAATAATCGTATAGAAACATTAAAAAAAGATGAATACATACTTTTAAAGAAACAAGAAGCAGATATGATAGTTGAGGAGATAGTTAGTGATATATTGACAAAAACATCGAACGAACTTTTTAACAAATATTGTGAACAAAACTACCTGGATAACGTATTAAGAGGAGGTTATCCTCTTGTTTTTAATAACAAAAATGGAAAAATTGTATATCACATTTACTCTAGAAAACATGGTGATTTAGAAAGAGATTACAACTTTTTTGTAATTGAGGCTAATAAATATTCTCAGGGGAATGGAAATTTCAGAGATGTTGTTCAAAACAGGAGAAATGATGTAATCTTTCATCCAGAAATTGAAGATTTTAATTTAAGCATGTTTATGAATTTAATACAGGCAGATGGAAATAATCCTTTGGTTGTAAAAGGCACAAGGTTTAAATTTGAAGGTGATCCTTCAATATTAAGTGATTTAAATGATGAATTAAAAGAATTTATTCTAAACAATTACTTTACCCCAGGGGAAGTTCTTGAAAGATTGAAGAACAAGGACATCGATGAAGATGAGTTTATTTCTAAAATTTTATATCATTCTTCACAACACGAGCAAGCAGAATTTGGAGAGGGTTATTGGATTGATCACTGGACTTATTTAATGGATCTAGTGGAAACATACAAGGAAATTTATCCTGATAAGCTTGAAAAAACCTTGTTTGAGAAATATGAATACAAAACATTTGACAGCCATGCTTATGTAAAACCAAGAAAAGAGAAATATAAGTTTTATAAAGGAAAGGTAAGACAAATTGCATCGGTTGGAGAATCTCATGAAAAGTTGAGAATTATTCAGGAAAGAGGTCATAATTATTTAACTGACAAAGACGGTAATATTTATAAATCAAACATGTTTGAAAAATTATTGATGCTTGCAATAAATAAATTTGCCACACTTGATCCATATGGAATGGGGCTAGAAATGGAAGCAAACAAACCCGGATGGAACGATGCTTTAAATGGCCTTCCTGCATTGTTTGGTTCTGGAATGAGCGAAACATTTGAACTTAAGAGGCTTTTAAGTTTTATGTATGAAGAACTTAAAAAGTACGATGGAAGTATTGAAATTTTTGAAGAATTATATGAATTTATTGAAAAAATTAATTTAGAACTTGACAGATACTTCAAAGAAAATGATCAATTTAAATATTGGGACAATGTATCAAATGCAAAAGAAGATTATAGAAGTAAGGTTTTCTTCAATATAACAGGTAGAAAAAGAAAAATTTCAAAAAATGAACTATTAGATGTTTTTGAAAAGATGTTAAAGAAAATTGATGAAGGTATTAAAAAGGCAAAAGAATATGGAAAAGGAGTATATCCAACATTCTTTACATATGAACTTGTAGATTATGAGGTAAAAGATAACGTAATTATACCCAAGAAATTTGAGGTTAATGTTTTACCATATTTCCTTGAGGGAATAGTAAGAGCATTTAAAGTTATAGACACAGATGAAAAGAAGAAGTTATACAGTTTCGTAAAAAAATCCGATATATATGACAAAAAACTAAAAATGTACAAAACTTCTGAAAGTATTTTAAACCAGCCTTACAGCATAGGAAGGATAAGAGCATTTACTCCTGGATGGCTTGAAAACGAATCTGTTTTTATGCACATGGAATTCAAGTATTTATTAGAATTAATTAAATCAAATATGATTGAAGAATTTTATGAAGATATAAAAACAGCTCTTCCGCCGTATATGGATTATAAGGTATACGGAAGAAGTATCCTTGAAAATTCTTCATTTATAGTTAGCAGCGCAAATTCAAACCTAACTCTTCACGGCCAGGGTTTTTATGCAAGACTCAGCGGTTCAACGGCAGAATTTCTAAGCATGTGGAAACATATATTTATAGGCGACAAACTGTTCACAATTGAAGATGGAGAGCTCACATTTACATTTAATCCAAAATTAAGCAAAGAATTTTATGAAAATGGTGTTATAGAGTTTAAATTATTCTCAAGAACATTGGTTAAATATGTTAATCCACACTTAAAGGAAAAAATCGGCAAAATTGAGGTTTTTGAAAATGGAACAAAATATGAAATAATAGGAAATAAAATTAAAGGAGAACTTGCTCACAAGTTGAGAAACAAAGAAATAGATGAAATAATATGTTATTTTGAATAATGGGGTGGTTTTTATCATTTCTTTAAATGGAAAATGGAAAGTTTATGATTTAGAAAATGAATTTAATTTTATAGGAAATGTCCCTGGAACAGTTCATGGTGATCTTGTTGAACAAGGTTTTTTGCCTCATCCATATGTAGGTCTCAATGAAAAAGAATTTAAGAGGCTTGAAGAAAAAACATGGGTGTATGAAAAAAGTTTTTTTGTTGAAAAACTGGAAAAAAAAGATTATTTTCTTGTTTTTGAAGGAATTGATACAATTTCAGAAATTTTCTTAAACAATGTTTATTTAGGAAAAACCGAAAACATGTTTTTGACTTACAGATATGATGTTTCTCATTTGCTAAAAGAAGGAGAAAACAAAATAAAGGTTATCATTTATTCTGCTACACAGCATGCAAAAAGACTTGAGCAAATATACGGGCAACTGCACGCTACAGAATTTCCCCCAAGAGTTTATATTAGAAAGGCACAATATTCTTTTGGTTGGGATTGGGGTGCGAGAATTGTAACAAGCGGGATTTATAGAGACGTATACATTGAAGAATTAGTTGATGGCAAAATAAAATATTCAACTTCCTATTTGAAAGATTTAAAAGGTCTCGTATGTTTTGAAGGATACGTTGAAAACATTAAAGATCCTTCAAAATACGAAGTAAGAATTTTATTAGATGGTAATGAAATTATTTCATTGCCTGTTTTTAAAGAAGGAGAAAACTATAAATTTAAAGGGTTTAAAAGGATAAAAAACCTTAAGTATTGGTATCCAAGAGATCTTGGCGAAAGTAATTTATACGATGTTTCATTTATACTTGTAAAAGATGGCAAAGAAGTTTATTCAGAAACAAAAAAGATAGGATTTAGAACTATTGATATTCTTAAGGAAAAAGATGAAGATGGCGAAAGTTTTATATTTGTGATAAATGGCAAAAAAGTGTTCGTAAAAGGGGCAAATTGGATTCCTGCGGATAACATTTTAAGTTTTTTAAAGGATCAAGATTATGTAAAGCTTTTAGAAATGGCATACAAAGCAAATATTAATATGTTAAGAGTGTGGGGTGGAGGGATATACGAAAAAGAGGTATTTTACGAAACGTGTGACAAACTAGGTATCTTAGTATGGCAAGATTTTATGTTTTCTTGTGGTGAATATCCAGATCATCTTGATTGGTTTAGGAAGTTATCTAATCAGGAAGTTATTGAAAATGTCTTGAAATTAAGACATCATCCAAGCATTATAATCTGGTGTGGAAACAATGAAAATAACTGGGCCTTTGAAGAATGGGGATTTGATTTAAAGGTCAATAATAAAAACCTGGGTAACACACTTTATCTTGAAGATTTTCCAAAAATTTGTGTTGAAAAAGACAATACAAGGCCTTACTGGCCATCAAGTCCTTATAGCGGTTCGGGATTTAAAGCCAATTCTAGTAGAGCAGGAGATACACATGTTTGGAACGTATGGTCAGGATGGCAAGACTACAAACTGTATGAGGAAGATTCTTCAAGATTTGTGAGTGAATTTGGTTTTCAAGCTGCCCCAGATATAAAGACAATTGAATTTTTTGATAAAAGTGAAAAAAGGGAAATCTTCTCAGATGTGATGCTTAATCACAACAAGCAAGTTGAAGGTATGGAAAGATTAATTAGATTTATATCAGGTAGATTTGGCCTTCCTAAAAATTTTGAATCGTTTGTTTACCTTTCCCAGCTAAACCAGGCTGAAGCAATAAAATTTGGTGTAGAACATTGGAGAAGTAGAAAATATAAGACAGCAGGTACAATTTACTGGCAACTGAATGATTCTTGGCCAGTCTTTAGCTGGTCTGCTATAGATTATTTTAAAAGGCCAAAGGCTTTGTATTTCTATACTAAAAATTTTTATTCAAAAATCTTACCAATTTTAAAGCAAAAAGGAGAAAAATTGTTTTTGTTTGTAGTTAACGATGGTAAAGAAACTATTGGTGAATTAAAACTAGTTATAAGAGATATTTCTGGAAAAATTATTTTTGAAAAAGAGTATCTTTCAAAACTAAATGAAGACTCAGTAGTTAAAATTGATGAATTTAATTTGAAAAAAGAACTAATTGAAAAGAGCTTTGCTAAAATTTATTTAAATGTCGAAGGAATAACTTACGAGAATCACAAAATACTTGCTGATTTGAGAAAATTCAAACCAGAAAATCCAGAAATAAAAATAGAATATTTAAACGGACATGCCGTTATTACATGTAAGAAACCTGCTATAGGTGTGGAAGTAAGAGAAGCTGAAAAATTATACGAAAAAGAAAACTTTTTCGTTTTATTTCCTGGCGAGAAAAAAACTTTAGATACAAAAAATGTTTTACAGATAAAATCTTTATATGATTATTTATAAAGGAGGAAATTGGAATGGATATTGAAAAAATTATTTCCCAAATGACTGTAGAAGAAAAAATAAAACTTGTAGTTGGGGTAGGTCTTCCTGGAATGTTTGGAAACAAACCTTCTATAGTTCCTGGTGCAGCAGGTGAAACACATCCAATTGAAAGATTAAATATTCCATCTACTGTTCATGCAGATGGCCCCGCTGGCTTAAGAATAAATCCCGAAAGGGAGAATGATGAGAAAAAATACTATGCTACAGCTTTTCCAATAGCTTCAATGCTAGCATCAACATGGAATAAAGAAATTTTGTTTGAAGTTGGTAAAGCAATGGGAAATGAAACCAAAGAATATGGTGTTGATTTCTTACTTGCTCCCGCGATAAATATTCATAGAAATCCTTTATGTGGTAGAAATTTTGAGTATTATTCAGAAGATCCTGTTTTAGCTGGTGAACTTGCATCTTCTTTTGTGGAAGGAGTTCAATCAGAAGGTGTTGGAACAAGTTTAAAACATTTTGTTGCAAACAATCAAGAAACTAATAGAATGAAGATTGATACAATAGTCTCTGAAAGAGCCTTGAGAGAAATTTATTTAAAAGGATTTGAAATTGTAGTAAAAAAGGCCAAGCCTTGGACAGTTATGAGTGCATATAACAAATTAAATGGAAAATATTGTTCGCAGAATGAATGGCTTTTAACAAAAGTTTTAAGGGAAGAGTGGGGATTTGAAGGTTTTGTTATGAGTGATTGGTTTGCTGGCGACAATCCAGTAGAGCAAATAAAAGCCGGTAACGATTTAATAATGCCCGGAAAAACTTACAATGTTTTTAGAGATAGAAAAGATGAAATAGAAGAATTAAAGGAAGCATATGAAAGAGGAGAAATCACTGATGAAGTATTAAACGAAAGAGTAAGAGCTATTTTGAAAGTTTTGGTAAAAACTCCTTCTTTTAAAGGATATAAGTTTTCAAACAAACCAGATTTTGAAAGGCACGCAAAAATTTCATATAATGCAGCTTCTGAAGGTGTAGTTCTTTTGAAAAACGATGGAGTTCTTCCCTTTTCAGCCGAGACAAAGGTAGCAATTTTTGGAACAGGTCAAATTGAAACAATCAAAGGTGGATTTGGTAGTGGAGACACACATCCAAGATATACTATAAGTATTTTTGATGGATTTAAGGAAAGAGGAATTAAAGTCGATGAAACTCTGGGAGAGTTCTATCGACAAAAAGTAAAAGAGATGAGAAATGGAGATTATAAACCTGTATTTGTAAATAACTTTAATCTGAAAATTCCTCCTAAACTTCCTGAAGACATAGTTGATGAAAGCAAATTAGAAGAAGCTTCTAAAAGAAATGATTTAGCAGTTATCGTAATTAGTAGAATTTCTGGAGAATTTGTTGACAGAAAAGCAGAAAAAGGAGATTATTATTTAAGTGATGATGAAAGAAAGCTTGTTGAAAATGTATCTGAAAAGTTCCATAAAAAGGGAAAAAAGGTTATTGTTTTGTTAAACATAGGAGGTCCAATTGAAATTGCAAGCTGGTTAAATCTAGTTGACGGCTTAATTCTTATTTGGCAACCTGGGCAAGAAGCTGGAAGGGTTGCTGCAGATGTTTGTTTGGGAGTTGTTAATCCTTCTGGAAAGCTTCCAACAACTTTTCCAAAGGATTATAAAGATATTCCATCCAAAACCTTCCCGGGAACGCCTAATGATAATCCAACAGAAGTAATATATGAAGAAGATATTTATGTTGGATACAGATATTATGACACATTCCAAGTTGTTCCATTGTTCGAATTTGGTTATGGTCTATCATATACTAAGTTCGATTACAAAGATTTAAATATCAAATTAGATGATGAAAATATTGAAATAAATTTTGAAATTATAAATACTGGAAATGTTGATGGAAAAGAAATAGCACAGGTTTATGTAAAAGCGCCAAAAGGAAAATTAGATAAACCTTTCCAAGAATTAAAAGGATTTTATAAAACCAAACTTTTGAAACCTGGCGAAAAAGAATTCGTATCAATAAGGATACCATTAAGAGATTTAACCAGCTTTTGTAAAGACAAATGGCTACTTGAAGAAGGAGAATATAGAATAAGGGTAGGTGCTTCTTCAAGAGATATTAGATTGGAAGGAAAAATATATTTAAAACCAAAAGTATTCGATTTGTAGAAAGAAATATGTATATTGATTTTATCCTTGTGAACACTAAAAAGTTAAACTTTCTTCTTTGATAGGCAAAAAATAGTTGTAGTATTTTATCCAGGTGATTTTACAAGTGGTTGTGAAAAAAGTTATGTACATTCAAGGATATCTTAGCGAAGTTCAAGAAAATCAAAAAATATTTAAAGAACCCATCTCTTCTGAGATGGGTTCTTATTTTAATAGTATTAAATACCTATGTGATAGGGGATTTCTGTTTTGTATTTTCCTCTAAATTTTTCTTCCTTTATCATTAAAGCACTATCAAGATCATGAAAATCAAAAGCACCTGTTCCAAGAGCAAAATGCACGCTTTGATTGATTCCAAGACTTGATTCTCCCATACATCCAATCATCAAGTGCAAATTAGCTGCTTTAACCATTTCGACTATTGCTAGTGCATCAGAAATTCCACTTTTCATGAGTTTAATGTTTACATAATCAACTGCTTCTTCCTTTATTAATCTCATAACATCGTATTTTGTCTTTGCGCTTTCATCTGCTCCTACTGGAAATGGGGAGTGAAATCTAACAAATTTTAATCCTTCAATATCATGCATTTTTACAGGTTGTTCGAAAATACTGATATCTATTCCTTTTTTGTATAGTTCATTTACAAAAGTTACTGCTTCTTTAGGAGTGTATCCCATGTTTGCATCAACAATATATTTTGCTCCCTTTGTTTTTTCATATATTTTTTCCATAGCCTCTATATCTTCTTTAAGATTTTCTCCAACTTTTATTTTTATAATTCTAAAACCTTCTTCAAAAATTTTTGTTGCATCATTAACTCTTTCCTCTAAAGTACCAATAGAAACCGTTTTGTCTGTTTCTATTTTTTCTTTTGAACCCCCAAGGATTTTATAAACTGGTAGGTCAATTTCTTCAGACAAAGCATCTAACACTGCATATTGAACTGCTGCTTTAATACTTGGAAAAGCAAATAATTTGTCTGTAATATCAAAAATCTGTCTATAATTTTTAACATCAAAACCTTTAATCATTTCATTTACTACGGGTTCAAGAGCAAGTAAAGTTTCAACCTTTTCTCCATTTACTCTAAAAGAAGGAGAAGCTTCTCCAAAACCTAAAATTCCATTTTCTAGTTCAATACAAACTTCAATATTTCTTGTTTGAGATGAAATACTGTTAGTTATATGGAACGGTTTTTCATATTCAAAAACATTTAATTTAAATTTTACGGACTTTATTTTACCCATATTTGATTTCCTCCTTTACTTAATTTCTTTAAAAGACAAGATTTCAATTTCTGATTCTGTGTCTAAAATATAACCCTCTTTACTTTCCATTTCACCAACCTGGTTATCATATGGATCATTTCTGAAATATTTTTTCTTTGGAGAAAAATCAGCTTGAAAATCAAGATTTGCAAACATTCTAAATCCATCTAAGTTGCCAAAGTAAAACATTCTCATTTCTTCGTTATCCCTTCTACTACCCCCAAAAGATAAATCAGCTGGGACCCAACCAAAATCTTTAAGATATACTAATGCCCAATCATGTGGAGAAGCACCCAATGGTGTTGCAAACCACCCAGACTGCCATTTTGCAGGAATACCTGCTAGTCTACATAGCGTTATGAATGTAATTGCGTAAAATCCACAATCTCCTCTAAATACTGTTGTAACGTATTCAGGAATGTTGTCATATAGTGCGTATGGAAGAACATAGGAATAATAAACATTTTTGGTGAGATAATCATATATGCTTTTTGCTACTTCATAATCATTTTCTGGGTTTTTGTCTTTCAGTATTTTTTGAAGAACTTCTTTTAAATAAGGCTTGAATAAAACATGAGGTGATTTTTCAGATAAATCATCTTTTGTTGGTTTGTACTTATACTTTGAGTTTTCTCCAATCCATTCTGAGACAATGTAACTAAATTCCACCCAAAAAGTTTCTGTATCTTTTCCTTTCATGTGTACTGTTCTTTGTAAAGTTTTAGGAGAAGATAAAATATAATCATGGCTTGCATTTATTATTTTTACAGAAGTTTGCTGAAATTTTTCAAATGGTACAGGAAGCCAGACCGAAACATCTTCGTTTTTTGGATTTTTTCTTTTAATTGAAATTTTAGCTTGAACTGAATAACTTTTTTCTTGTTTGGTTTCTAATAATCTTTCTATTGCTTCATTAGTTAATTTTCTAAGATTAGTTCTACCTTTATCTTCTCTTTGTCTTTCTTTGTATTCGTTTAATGTAAAACCTATATTGTAGTGAAATCTTTCCTGGAATCTTTTTTCTCCGTTAATATATCTAAAATCAATGTATCCCTCTTCTAGTAGCTTTTCAAATTCTGCTTTTTTTGCGTTTTTAAACAGCTTTTTAAAAAGTTCAAAAGCTTCTTTCTCGGAATAAGGATAGGTTTTTTCTAGAAGTTCTAATCTAAAGATTTCGAACTTTAATCTTTTTTTCAATGATTCTGGAATAGGTTTTTTAAATCTTTTTACAATATTCTCTTTAGCCTGTTTGAACATACCAAGATTTATTAGTTTTTCAATATCCTTTGGTAATGGTGTTGTCAAAAATTTCATGTTTTCCCCTCCTATTCTTCAAAATGATTTATCAAGTTTTTCAAGTTCTTTTATATTGTTTATTATTATTTTTTTGTGCTTTACTGAAATTATTCCTTTTGAAGTTAAATCTTTGAGAGTTCTTGTGACAGTTATACGAGAACATCCAATTATATTTGCTAATTCCTGGTGAGTTAAGGGAAAATTAATAATAACTTTGTCGTCATTTTTAATTCCTTGTTGAGCAGCGAGTCTGAGTAATGTATTTGAAATTCTACCAATTGAATCATTAAAGGCCATATTCAGCATTTGGAATTCAATGATTCTAAGTTTTCTAATAATGCTTTTCATAAAATAACGGTAAAGAATAGGTTTTTTGGATAATTGCTCTTCTAATATGTTTTTTTCAAGAATAGAAAGTTTAGAATTTTCTAAAGCAATTGTAATAGCACTGAATTTGGTTTCTCCAAAATAATCAACTTCACCAAATATCTCACCAGGTTGAAGATAAAATAGTACCTTTTCTAACCCTTCTTTGTTAATAAGTGATTGTTTGAGTTTTCCCTCAATAACAATTGCAATAGAAGATTCATTAGGAAGTTCTATTTCAGAATTTTTATCAACTTCAATTTTTTTACCTTTTTTTGCAAGAGAAAGAAAAATTTTTCTTAATTCATTTTGTTTTTCTTTGTCAAAAATAGATTCATAAGAAAAAATTTCCATTTTAAAAGCTCCCAAAATTATTCATTAATATATTCTTTAATTATTGCTTTTATAGAGCAAACTAAAGCTTGAACAATATTTTCTAAAGACATGCTGGGAACATTCCTCTTATTTAAAACCTGTTGAGGTAGATATGGGACGTGAATAAAACCACCCTTTATATTTTTGTATTTTTTGTTTATAAGATAAAGAAGCCCATACATTAGATGATTACATACGTATGTACCGGCAGAATTTGAAATTGAAGCAGGAATTTTGCAATTTCTGATTTCTTCAACCATTTTTTTGATCGGTAAATTAGAAAAATAGGCGTTTTCACCATCTTCAAAAATAACTTCATCTTTAGGAGTATTTCCTTCGTTGTCTGGATTATTTGCGTCATCGATATTTATGGCTACTCTTTCAATTGTTATCTCTGCTCTTCCTCCCGCTTGTCCTACACAGATAACAACATTGGGTTTTTCTTCTCTAATTAGTTTATCAAGAATTTCAATGCTTTTTCTAAATACCGTGGGTATTGATGCTTTAACGATTTGTACATTATCAATAGAATCTGGAATTAGTTTGACAGCTTCAAAAGAAGGGTTTACAACTTCCCCACCAAAAGGTTCAAAACCAGTTATTAGTGTTTTCATATATCCTACCTCCACTTATGCTGTATACAAAAATTATATAAAAAATTTTGACAAAATTTTGTATCCCAGTATACAAAATATTATACATTAAAAATAGTTGACAAAAATTAAATTTAAATTTATAATTCTTAATAAGAGGTGAAAAAATTGAACGAAAAGTTAACAACCGAAAAAATGAGGGTTTTTAATATCAATTTTAATAATGAATTTGTTTGGTGGTGGAAAAAGGGCAATTGTCCGCCACTTTTGTCGTGGTGAGTTATTTATTATTAGGACAATTGCCGGGCAGGTTTAATGCCCGGCTTTTTTTATTTATATAAAAAAGGAGGAGATATGATGAGAGAATATGTTCATTTGAATTATTACGAGATGCCAAAAAGTTGGTATAATGTTCTTCCTGACTTACCATTTAATTTAGAACCGCCACTTGATCCAGAAACTCAGAAACCTATTACTCCTGAAAAACTTTTAAAAATCTTTCCTGGTCCTTTATTAGAACAGGAGGCAAACGATGTTGATAGGTATATTGATATTCCAGAAGAAATTTTAAAAGAATATGCTGTTTACAGACCAACTCCTTTAATCAGAGCAAAATTTTTAGAAGAATTTTTGGAAACCCCTGCAAAAATTTATTACAAATATGAGGGCGTTAGTCCTACAGGAAGTCACAAAACAAATACAGCTTTAGCTCAAGCATATTTTAATAAAATTTCTGGTACAGAAGTTTTATATACTGAAACAGGTGCCGGCCAATGGGGAAGTGCTCTTTCATATGCGGGAATAAAATACGGTTTAAAAGTAAACGTATATATGGTTAGAATAAGTTACCTTCAAAAACCTACAAGGAAGAACCTAATAAATTTGTTTGAAGGAAACGTAACACCTTCCCCAAGCAGGAATACGAAAGTTGGAAGAAAATATACAGAAGATCATCCAGGAAGCTTAGGTATCGCAATAAGTGAAGCTATGGAAGAAGTGTTAAACAAAAACAACGCAAAATACGCTCTTGGAAGTGTTTTAAATCATGTTTTACTTCATCAAACCATTATTGGCCTTGAAATGAAAAAGCAATTTGAAAAACTTGAGCTAAAACCAGACATTATAATAGGATGTCATGGCGGAGGTTCAAATTTTGGTGGAACAATTCTTCCTTTTATTCCAGAAAAGCTAGATGGCGAAAATCTACGATTTATTGCATGTGAACCAGAAAGTTGTCCGACATTAACAAAAGGAGAATACAGGTACGATTTTGGTGATACTGCAGGTTTTACTCCAATGCTTAAAATGTATACCCTTGGTAAAGACTTTGTCCCACCTTCAATACACGCAGGAGGACTTAGATATCACGGTGCTGCTCCAATAATTTCGGCTTTATTAAAAAATAATCTGATTGAAGCTCAAGCATTTTCACAAGAGGAAACCTTTAAGGCAGCGAAATTATTTTCAAAACTTGAGGGTATAGTACCCGCTCCTGAATCTGCCCATGCAATAGCAGGAGCAATAAAGGAAGCTTTGAATGCAAAAAAAGAAAGAAAAGAAAAAGTAATAGTTTTCACATTATCTGGGCATGGATTATTTGATTTAAATGCTTACGTATGAACTTTGAATTATAAAAAATTTGTTTTTAAGAAAATTGTTTTGGAAGATTTTTAGATTATAGAAAAGGGATTCTAGTTTTGATTATTGGAAATTATCACTAAATATAGTAAGTAAAACAACAAAAAACACCCCCGAAAAATAAAATGGACTGAACCCAAGAAAAGGAACGAAATAAAAAACACCCCCGGAAGTGATAAAATATAACTATTGGACTGAACCCAAGAAAAGGAACGAAATAAAAAA
>JASKLO010000018.1 GCA_030153605.1 Thermosipho sp. (in: thermotogales) | reverse complement strand
GAAAATTTATAAAATATTAAGAATTTATAAAATATTCATTGTTAAAGAAAAAAAAAAAAAAGAAAAATCCAGAAAATTAGAGTTGTATTTAAACAAAACCGTAGATAAAATTAAAAATGTGTTACTAAATATTAATATTGAAAATACTAAAAAATTGCTTATAACATTTCATGGTGTTATAAAACTATTGTCAAGAAAAGATTCTCTTTTTGATAAAAATGGAAATAATTGAAGATCGAAGAAAGGGAAGATTTCTTAATAATATTAAAAATTAATAAACTGATATAAAGTTTGTTAAAAAAATAACAAATATAATGAAATAAATGGGAATTCTTTTGTAGAAGTTTAGAAATAAACATGTATGGTATGAAGTTCAACAATAAGATAGATATTGTGATGATGATTTTTGTAGTTGCGTATTGAAAGAAGGTGCAGGGTAAAATGCAAAAAATAGGGGGGATCGTTATGAAGATATTTTTAAAATGGTCTGATATAAAAGTTAAAGCATTAAAAATTACACCTTCTAGGATAAATTGTTCTCTTTCAAGCGCACACTGTTCGTATTTTGCACACTAAAATCATCAAATTCATTAATTGATGGTACGAATTTTAATAATATTTTGCCCTGCACCTTCTTACTTTTTTAAATTGAGCAATGAATTAATGCTAAACTGTGATTATAAAAAGTTTGCTTTTGTAAATGTGAAGTTTGTTTGATGATTGCTTTATCAAGCGGTTTGAAGAAAGGAGGAAGATAATGAAGCGTTTTTTTGCAGATCAAAAAGATAATTACTGTTTATGCTTTGATTCTGTTACGCTTAAATGGATAATTGGTGAAAAAAACTCTCGTTAAGTTGTAGTAATGATGATCGTTTTTTAATAGAGATTTTTGAATCAGAGGACACAGAAGATAATAGATTGGAAAATTTAACAAATAATTTATCTGAGAATAATTTTATAGGTATGTCAATTTTGCCAACATTTGAGTGTAATTTAAAGTGTTTACATTGCTTTTATGAATCAGGGCCCAATAAACATTTTGTGGCACTTGATGAAAAGTACATACCATTAATAATTGATTTTGTTAATGAAAATAATATCGAAAATATAACCATCGGAGGTGGAGAACCCTTAATCTGGCGACACTTAAGAAAATTTTTAGAAGAAGTGTTAGAAAAAACAAATGCTAGAATTTTTTTGTTAACAAATGGCCTAATGATAAATTTAATTGAAGATTTATTGAGAAGCTCACGATTTAATGTTCAAATAAGTGTAGATGCTGCAAGAAGAGAAACCTATAAGAGAATTCGTGGAGGAGACTTTGAGAAACTAATGAAAAACATTGTTAAATTAAAAGAAATAGGTGTTGATGTTGCGCTTAGCTATACTATACATTCTTATAATAAAGCTGAAGTTGTAGATTTTATAAAAAAAGCGGAATTAGTGGAAGTTAATTCTATTCATTTTCCTATTATAGAAAGATATGGTAGAGCTAAATCAAATGATATAATTCCAGATTCGAAAAAATTAACTGATTTATATCAATTTCTTATATATTATTCTTTTCATTATAATAAAATTAAAATCTATTTTGTAGAAGAAATCAAATTACGGCTTTTAAGAAGAATAACAAGGCATAATTGTTCGGCCTTATATAATCAATTATCTTTAGCTTCGGATGGTTATTTTTATCCATGTAGTGAATTGATAAATGATAGATTTAAAATATGCCACATATCAGAATATAAAAATCTAAAAGAAATCATTAAAAAGTTCAAAACACGTACGGGAATCGGGACTCCGGTTGTTGAAAAGATTTGTCCTGAATGTCCTATAAAATTGTTATGTGGAGGCGGTTGTCGTGCTGTTGAATTGCTTTCGGGTAAGAGTTTTGTTGAGGCAAAAGCAGAAAGTTTAGTATGTGATATATTTATTAAAAGTGTTTTTACAATTTTATGGGAACTTGCCAACTATGAACTTAATCCTCCTGTTCCTATTGATTTACTTTATTCTAAAGAAGTTTTGAGGTTGGTGGAGAAATATGAAAAGCAGAGTTGAAAAGCGGATTTTAAGCCTTTTTAAAGATCATATTTTATATTTAATTTTTGCTTTTTTACTGCTCATTATGGCTACAGGATTAACCATACCTATCCCATTGCTTTCTAAAAAACTTATTAACTCTATTTTTAATCTAAAATCTGCTGTTTTTTCGTTCAAAATTTATGTATTTTTGTTTTTATTTTTGAGTTTGTTAAAAGAATTTTTAATATATATTTCGTATTATCTTTTTGAAACTAGGATGAGAATTTTTTCTGCTTCTCTAAGAAAGTTGTTATTTGAGGTTATACAAAACAATTATAATCAATTTTCCTTTTATGAATCAGGAAGAATACTTACCTATATTAGTTCAGATACAGAAAGGTTACAGACTTTTTTCTACCCTACTTTTGTGTTTTTTTTGAAAGATCTGCTCACGTTTGGTTTTGCTTTAATATTAGGGTTTTTTTTAAATACTATAACAATTTTAATATCAATTCTTCCATTATTTGCATTTTTAGTCCTAATCCGTTACATAAATCCAATTGTGAGAGAATTGACTTATAAAACTATAGAAACTCAAACTGAATTTGTAAGCAGACTTAAAGAGTATATCGAAGGAATGGAAATGTTTAGAGTTTACCTCAAAGAGAAATTTTCTATAGCAAAATTTAAAGAATTTAATATGAGGTATGTTAAATCAGATGTAAAAAGGATAAAATCGATTGTATTATTTAATATACCTCTTGCAATACTATTTAATAGTGGTTATATTATCGCAATTCTTATGGGGGCATATTATATAAAAAATGGAGTAATGCAAGCCGGAGATTTAGTAGCAATATTAATGGTAGTAAATTATCTTTATGATTCATCGAAAAATTTTTGGGATTTTAACATTCATCGCCAAGAAGTAAAAGTTGTGTTTAGAAGATTGTCAGAAGTATTAGATGATACTCAAAGGGAGAACCAGGAAAGTAGATTTAAACAACCCTTAAAAAATAAAATTGATTCAATAAAAGTAAGAGTTCCTAGCTTTTCATATGAAGGGGTTGGAGAGTTGCTTAAAAATGTTAAATTAGAGGCAAAGAAGGGAGAAATTATAGGATTATTTGGGAAAAGTGGAGGAGGTAAAAGTACAATAATTAAGGTTATTCTTGGTTTTTTAGGAGGTAATGAAAATTATGTAAAAATAAACAATATACCTTTGAGAGAACTTGAGCTTGATTCGTATTATCGTAGAATTTGCTATGTTCCTCAACATCCAGTTGTTTTTAAAGGGACTGTGAAAGAGAATATATTTTTAGGTGATAATGGAAAATTAGATAAGATGTTACTGGAATTTTTGGATGATCTTTCATTAGAAAGAGAAGTAGAGGAAGGAGGGCGTAACCTTTCGGGTGGAGAACTCCAGAGAATAGCTATCGTTAGAGCTTTTGTGCAAAAAAATAAGGATTTATATCTTTTAGATGAACCAACAACTCATTTGGATATTAAGAAAACAGAAAAGTTGAGAGAACTAATATCGTTAAAATCGAAAAATTCTATAATTTTAATTGTGTCACATTCAAAGATATTTTTAGAAAAGACCTGTAATAAAATTGTGGAAATTTAATTTTATAAAATAAGATACTTATAAATAGTAACTTAATTTATTAATTATTAATTTCGGTTTTTTAAAGTATGGTTCCTTACATATTAACAAGGTCAGAAATATTTGAATCTAAAATGATAGGAATATTTTTAGCAGATAATAAAGTATTTTTCCTGAATTTTCAATTAAGTCAATTTGGATTGATACACCATATCCAAGATAACTAGATTTTAAATAAGTTAAAGCCAGGTTTTTACATAACAATCCTTATATAAATTCATGTCTAGTACCAGGAGGTAATTTTATTTTCAACAAATATAATTAGTATTCCGCAATAAAACTTTGCCACGCGAATTTTTTATTGTTTACATAGATTCTTTCTTGTACACTACAAAATTAGCTTTTGTATTTGTGTTTCCTTGCAAAGTAGCAATAATAATCACCTGTTTTATCATTAATATTCTACATTTTTTCAAGAACTTTAAGCACGAAAGTTAAGTGCTAACAATACTTACTATATTACCTTTTTACATTGTATTTTTGTGTGGATCTTTTCCCTATTTCCAACCTCATTTTAGCATATATACTTTTTGCTATCAATGTTGAATAGATTTAAAAGTGAGTAAAAATTAATTCTTATAAATTTTATTCTTGAATATGCTTTGTTAATCTGAAAGAAATATCTGGTAGATAAGCAATTTTAGAACAACAAACATGATTCGTAACCTATGTTACAGACAAAAAAGAAAAAGCTTTTTAAAATAAAATTGTGAAATAAAGTACATGGAGGTGAAACTATGGGATTTAATATGTTTTGTTATCAATGTTCTCAAGCGATGAATGGAGAAGGTTGTACAGTTACAGGAGTTTGTGGCAAAAGTCCTACAGTTGATAGATTACAAGATAATTTAGTTTATATACTTAAAGGAATTTCTGCATATTATTATCATGCTCGAGAACTTGGATATGTTGATGAAGAGATAGCGGCATATTTAGGAAAAGGATTATATACAACTCTTACAAATGTAAATTTCGATGGAGAAAATCTTGTACAGCTTGCTCTTGAAGCTGGTATGATGAATTACAAAGTTATGCAACTTTTGAAAAAAGCACATATAGAAACGTATGGAGAACCTACACCAACAGAGGTTGAAACTGGTACGAAAGAAGGACATGCAATTATTGTAACTGGACACAATTTAAAAGCTCTTGAAGAATTGTTAAAACAAGTTGAAGGAACAGACGTATATGTTTATACGCATTCAGAAATGCTTCCTGCACATGGTTATCCTGGACTTAGAAAATATAAGAATTTAGCCGGAAATCTAGGTAAAGCATGGTTTGATCAAAGAAAACTTTTTGATGAAATCCCAGCAGCAATTCTTGGAACAAGTAATTGTGTACTCATTCCAAAGGAATCATATAAAGATAGAATGTTTACAACCTCAATAGCAAAACTTCCAGGTGTTAAACATATTGAAGGGTATGATTATACAGAAGTTATAGAAAAAGCAAAAAGTTTACCAAAGTTAGAAGAGAAAAAAGGAAATTATAAATTGGTTACTGGTTACTCGACAGGTGTAATTCTTTCACTTGCCGATAAAATAAAAGAATATGTGGAAAAAGGAAAAATAAGACATTTCTTTGTAGTAGGAGGTTGTGATACACCAACAAATAAGGGTTCATACTACAGAGAGTTTGTTGAAAAACTTCCTAAAGATACAGTTGTGCTTACACTTGCGTGTGGCAAGTTTAGAATAAACGATCTTGATTTAGGTGATATTGATGGTATTCCAAGACTTATTGATGTTGGACAATGTAATGATACGATAGTGGCTATTGAAATTGCTGAAGCACTTTCTAAGTTGTTTGGAGTTGGAATAAATGAATTACCACTTTCACTTATCCTTACTTGGATGGAACAAAAGGCAGTTGCAATACTCTGGACATTACTTGCACTTGGTGTTAAAGGGATTTATTTGGGTCCTGTACTTCCTGCATGGGTTAATGAAGATATTCTTAAAGTTCTTCAAACAAATTATGATTTGAAACTTATAGGAGATCCTGAGGAAGATATAAAGACTATTTTAAAAATTTAAGAATTTAAAAATGAGGCACCAAATGGTGCCTCATTGATTAGTAATCAAACGATATATTAGTGTCCCCCAGATGTTGGCAATACATATGTTGGGAATGTAAGTTCATATCCAGCTATTCTTCCAATAATTCTTGGGATTTCAGTGATATCATAGAATCCGTTAAAGTTTTCTGCGCCTTTTCCAAATGCATACAAAGCAACAGGAGCTCCAGTGTGATCAAAAGTAGTCCATCCAAGATGTGCTTTTCTACTGACAACTCTTCCAATTGCATTTGAAAATGCATAGTAAGAACCAGCTTGTTCTTTTAGTATGAGATCAAAATAATCCATATCTTCATCTGTTAATTCTATTCCATAATATTGTTTGATCAATTCTCTAAGTTTATTTTTATCATTATTAGCTTGTCTAGCTATAAAATCTGTATTTTTTGTAAATTGTCTTAACATTTCGACATCAAAGAAATAACCACCTGTGGAAAGTCCTAATCCACCAGTTTCGTGATCAGCAGTTACGATTATTAAAGTATCTGGATTTTCTTTTAGAAATTCCATGGCTACGTTAAATGCTTGTTCAAATTCAATAATTTCCTTCCATACGCCAAATGGATCATTTCCATGAGCTTCCCAATCAATTTGGGAACCTTCAATCATTAAGAAAAATGGCTTTCCATCTTTTGATAGGATTTCGAGAGCTTTTTTGGTCATTTCAGCTAACATTGGTTCTTTGATTCTATCTGATGCAGCAGGAAGATGACTTGAATTAAATAAACCAATAACTTTATTTCCTTTATAATTTAATAATTCTTCTTTAGTTGTAATATAGTCAAAACCTTTCTCTTTTGCGAGTTTAATTAAATCTTTTCCATCTTTCCTTTTGCCACCTGTTGCAACAAAATGTCTCCAACCTCCACCAAATGCAACTGTAATAGGGCTATTAACTAATTGTTCAGCAAGTGTATTTTCATCATCTCTTGATTCTACATGACCAAATACAGCACCCGGAGTGGCATGGGTGATTCTAGAAGTAGAAATAATCCCTATTTTTACCCCTTGTTTTGCAGCTATTTCCGCTATTGTAGGAACAATTGTTCCATCCGGTAACATACCTATCATCCCATTATTTGTTTTAAATCCAGTGAATAAAGCTGTTCCTGCGGCAGCTGAATCTGTAACATTGCTATTTGCCGAGTGAGTAGTTATAATACCAATGTTTTGGGTTTTCAAGAAATTTAAAATTCTTCCTTCAAGATAACTTGCAAGCAAAGCATGGTTTATCCCCATTCCGTCGCCAACCATATAAATGACGTTGGTAACTGCAAAACTAAATAAAGCTAACAATAGAAATAAACAAAGTAATAATTTCTTCATAAGCTTTCCTCCTTTTAAGTAAGATTGATAATTTGATTTTATCATTAGGAAAAATAAAGCAAAAAGCATATAGATAATTAATTTTTTTTGAAGAGGTCTTATAAATTAAAATAATTGGGAATAAAACTATAATTTAAAAAAATTTAAAAAAACAGAGCATAATCTTCAATATATTTTATGTTTTTTAATTTAATTTTTCTACCTAGTGTTTCAATAACACCTCTTTTTTCTAATTCTAAAAAAACTCTAGATAATGCTGGCCTTGTTACTCCAAATTCTCTTGAAAGCTCCTCTTTCGACATTTCTAGTTCAATAATTAAACTGTTCTGTTTTTGAAAAATTGTATATAAATAACGGCATACTTTCTGTACAAGGTTTTTTAATGTAATTTCGTAAAATCGATCGGTTATAAAAACGAAAGCGTCAGAAACGAGTTGGAGATAATTTCTCAATAATTTTTCATTTTTCATCAATTTATGAATAAACATTTCTTTTGGTACTTTTAAAATTTTACTTGGTTTTACAGTAACGACATCAACAGGATACTTTGGATTTGAAGAGAAAATGACTGCTACAGCCAAAGTTTTTGGAGCAAACATGTGATCAACTTGTATAATTTTTCCCTCTTCGTTTATGAATAATCCAAGAGTTTCTCCCTCTATCAAGATTAGTATTTCATCACATGGATCGTTTCTAAATCGAATTGTTTCATCTTTTTCAAATGATTCAATATGTGCATCTTTTATAATATCTAAAATTTCACTTTCATCAATATCTTTAAAAAGCTCACATTGTCTTAATATTGGAATATATTTTTTCAATTTCGACATATTTTCCTCCAAAGTTCATGCTTTTCAAATTTAATTTTAACATATTTGATTTGTTATTATAAAAGCCACCTTATAAGGTGGCTTTTTGATTTTATTTTTGTTTTAAATTTGTAGTTAAGGATGGACCCTATACAATGTTCTTGGAAATGGAATTGCTTCTCTAATATGTTCAAGCCCAGCAATCCAAGCTATAGTTCTTTCAACACCTAAACCAAATCCACTGTGAGGAACAGAACCAAATTTTCTAAGATCAAGATACCAATCATATGATTCTATAGGTAAATTGAATTCTTTCAATCTTTCAACTAAAAGATCATAGTCATGAATTCTTTGAGAAGCTCCAATAATTTCTCCATATCCTTCAGGTGCTATTAAATCATCACAAAGAACAACATCTGGATTTTCAGGATCTGGTTGCATGTAGAAAGCTTTTGCTTTTCTTGGATAGTGTGTGACAAAAACGGGTTTTTCAAATTGCTTGGCTATTTCAGTTTCTTCATCTCCTCCAAAATCGTCGCCCCATTGTATATCAAACCCTTTTTTCTGAAGCATTTTTACAGCTTCGGTATAAGTTATTCTTGGGAATGGTGGTTCAATTTTTTCAAGTTTTGAAATGTCTCTTTTTAAAGCATATAGATGTTCTGCTGCATTTTCTAAAACATATTTCACTATATAACTTACAAGATTTTCTTGAAGTTTTAAATTGTCTTCATGTTCATAAAATGCAACTTCTGCTTCATTCATCCAGAATTCAATAAGATGTCTTCTTGTTTTTGATTTTTCTGCTCTAAATGTTGGACCTAAATTAAAAACTCTTCCAAGCGCCATACATGCCGCTTCAAGGTATAATTGACCGGTTTGTGCTAAGTAAACTTTTCCATAATCGAAATAATCAATTTCGAAAAGATTTCCTGCAGATTCACCTATAGCTCCAGTAAAAATCGGTGTGTCAACTTGAACAAAATCATTTTCCCAATAAAATTTTCGAATTCCTTTTAAAACAGCGTCTCTTATATAAAGGATATGCATTTGCCTTCTTGAACGAAGCCATAAATGTCTATGATCCATCAAATAATCAATACTATGATCTGGTTTGTTAATTGGGAAATCTTCGTGCGGTATTTGTAGGGGTATAACTTCTGTGGCATGAACTTCAACTCCACCAGGAGCTCTAGGTTCTTCTTTAACATGACCTTTAACAATTAAAGAAGATTCCATTCTTAATTTTTTTGCATTATTAAAAGTTTCTTCAGGAACAGAAGAGGCTTCAACAACAACTTGTACAATTCCTGTACCATCTCTAAGGTTTATAAATGCTATTTTTCCACTACTTCTACTTCTCCAAACCCAACCTCTTAATTCCACATCCTGACCTATATATTTTTTTAGGTCTTTTACATATACCCACACAAGGCCCACCTCCAATTATTTTCTTAAATATTCTGGAAAATTTTTAGCTATGGCATAGTAAACTCCATCTTCGTTATTAGTTTTTGAGACAAAATCAGCAACATTTTTTAACTCATCTACAGCATTTTCAACGGCAACAGAAAAATCCGCCATTTTAAATAGAGGAATGTCATTGTGGTTGTCTCCAAAAACTATAATTTTTTCATTTTCAAGATTTAAATATTTAAGCAAATTATTAAGTGCAATTGCTTTGTTTATATCTTTTGGAACTATATCAAGAAAAATATTCATGCTTTTGAAAATTTCAGCTTTAATGTCAAGATTATTAAGTTCCTCCAAAATGATATCCAATCTTTCAGGAGAGTCAATAGCTAAAAGTTTTGTTGGTTCTTTACTTTTTATTAGTTCAATTAAGTCATTTACAACTTTGTAATTTACATCTGAATGTTTTGAATAAAACTTTATTTTTTCATTATCTTCTTCTGTAAAAAGTTCGTCGTTTACGTACGCTTGTCGATGAACGTTTTTGGTTCGAAGAAACTCTATTGTTTTTTTAGTATTTTCGTAATCAAGTGTTTTTTCAAATATTATCCCTTCATTTGGAACAAAAACCATTGCACCATTGTACGCAATGATTGGAAAATCTTTAGAAAAAAATTTTTTAACAATTTTTCTAATAGAGACTAACATTCGTCCACTTGCAAAAACAATTGTTTGATTATGAGTCTCTAGTTCTTTAATTAGTTCTATTGTATTTTTAGAGATTGTATAATCATCTTTTAAAAGAGTTCCGTCTAAATCAAAAACAAAGACCATCTTATTTTACCTGCCCTTCAAGGTTTTTTCTAATTTCTATAACAAGAGCTTCAGCAGTTCCAAGATTTGTAGCTAATGGAATATTATGAACATCGCAAACTCTCATTAATGCTGAAACATCTGGCTCGTGTGGCTGAGCTGTTAAAGGATCTCTTAAAAAAATAACAAAATCAATTTTTCTATCTGCAACAAGCGCTCCAATTTGTAAATCTCCTCCATAGGGACCAGATTCTAACTTATTTACTTTTAGGCCTATTTTTTCTTCAATAATTTTTCCAGTAGTACTTGTTGCATAAAGAGTGCATTTTTCAAAAACTTCTTTCCATTCTTTAACAAACATAGCAAGGTCCAATTTCTTTTTGTCATGAGCTATTAAGGCTATATTTAACAAAAGAATCACCTCCAAGGTTCTTTTTTTAATTATATCATATATGTTAAAATCAAAACTGTACTAGATATATTGAAAAAGGGGGAATGGGAGATGGAAAAACCTAAATTTAGTAAATTATTTCTACTGGGTTTTGGCTTTTTTGGTATAAGTATTGTATGGCCACTTTATAATGCATATGTTCCTATATTTTTGAAGGATTTCTCTTTGTCTTCTACAAGTATAGGTTTTGTAATGACTATTGATAATATCTTTGCGATATTTATGCTTCCGTTAATCGGGGTATTAAGTGATCAAACCAGAACACGCTTTGGGAGAAGAATGCCTTATATATTAATCGGTGCTCCTCTTGCAGGTTTATTTTTTGCTTTAATTCCTATTACTAGAGAAATGCATCTTCTTTGGTTTATGATGTTGAATATAATTTTTATGAATTTCTTTATGGCGTTTTTTAGATCACCAGTAATAGCGCTAATGCCAGATATAACTCCGTCAAAATATAGAAGTCAAGCTAATGGAATAATTAACTTTATGGGAGGTCTTGGTGCACTGATTGCTTATTTTGTTGGAAAACCACTTTATGATAAAAATTATGCATTACCATTTTGGCTAGGTGCACTTGTTATGGTTTTAGCTTTAATATTAGTGGTTATTTTTATAAAAGAAGATGAGAAATATAGAATTAAAAGTTCAGAAAAAGTGAAGTTAGATAATGTGTTTAAAAAGAGTTTTAGTGAATTAATGACAAATTTAAAAGAAGTGTTTGCTTCAAAAGAAAAAAGTCTTTTAATGATGCTTTTATCTATTCTTTTTTGGTTTATTGGTTATAACGCTCTTGAAACCTTCTTTACAAGTTATGCAAAATTTAGGGTAGGCATTAGTGAAAGTACTGGGGCTCTGATCCTTGGATTTTTCTCATTAACTTTCATGTTATTTTCTATCCCCGCAGGATTTATTGGTTATAAAATTGGAAGAAAAAAAGCTATGACAATAGGTCTTATTACTGTTGTTTCTATTACACTTTTAACAATGTTTGCTGTTTGGACCATTAATGAAGCCAAAACATTAACTTATGTTATGTTTGTTTTGTTTGCTCTTGGAGGAATTGGTTGGGGAATGGTTAATGTCAATTCTTTGCCCACTGTTGTAGATATGACTGTTCAAGAAAAAGTTGGAGGATATACTGGGCTGTATTATTTCTTCTCAATGAGTGCAAATATTATAGCGCCTCCATTAGCGGGTTTGTTTATTGATAAAGTTGGTTATGATTCTTTAATTATCTTTTCAGCTATATTTTTCCTTATAGCTATTGTTACACTACAATATGTTAAAAAAGGAGATGTTAAGTAGAATTTTTAAACGAACATTTTGATGAAAGTTTGCAAAGATTACATAAAGGTTTTTTTCTACAAATCAATTTAGCATGTTCTACTATTAAACCGTGTAATTTTTGATATAGTTCAGTGTTTTTAGGATATGCTTCATAAAATATTTTTTGAACTTTATCGTAGTCTTTTTCTTTAATTTTGTATATTCTATCAATTAATCTTTTTGTATATGCATCTACAACAAAAAATGGTTTATTTAATGCATATAATAAAATGGAATCGGCTGTTTCTTTGCCGATTCCTTTTATTTCAAGAAGCTTTTTTCTAAAAAGATTCTCATCCATTTTTTTCATTTTTTCAATATCAAAGTCAAAAATTGAAAGGAAAGAAAGAAGGTTTTTTAACCTTTCTGCTTTCAAATTATAAAATCCTGCAGGTTTAATTAATTCAGCAATTTTTTGTATGGAAAAATTGTGAAGATCCTTTAAGATGTCCTTTTGATTTGTGTATTTATAAATATTTTCTAGTGCTTTTTCAACATTTTTCCAATTAGTATTTTGAGTTAGTACAGCAGATACAAAAATCTCTTCTGGTGTTCCTGGCCACCATTTTCCTACATCCCCATATATACTATAAAGATCATCATAAAGTTTTTTAATTTCTTTCATCTAGGCCTCCGCTATTACCTCAATTTCGAGATCTGAATTTTTAGGTAACCCCGCAACTTGTACTACAGCTCTTGCAGGTTTATGTTCTCCAAAAAACTCTGCATATACTTCGTTAAAATCATTGAAGTTAGAAATATCCATCATGTAAACATTAACTTTGACTATTTTTTCAATACCGCTTCCTGATTCTTCTAATATATTTTTAATGTTTTTGAGAATAACTAAAGTTGCTTTTTTAATATCGCCTTTCACCATTTCACCGGTTTCTGGAATAACTGGAAGTTGGCCTGAAACAAAAATAAATCCATTACTTTTTACAGCGATTGAATATGGGCCTATGGCTTTTGGTGCATTTTTTGGTTGAATTATTTCCATTTTCTAATTCCTCCTTTTACTATTTACTATTTTTCAAAAAATATTATATCAAACTTTTGATGTTATAATTACTTTTGAAAAAAATAGAACAGGTGATCTTTATGAATATTGAAATTTCAAACATAAGGACAGTAATGGTTTGTCCAAGAAAATTTTGGTTAGAAAGCCGAGAAAAGAGAAATTACAACCACGAAGAAATAACTAGAGAAGTTATTAGATTTGGTGGTTCTTTGAAATATGCAGAGTTGAGTTCAGAGATTTTTGGTGCTACTTTATGGGCAACTGGTATTGAAATTAACGCTAATAAAGAAGAGATAATTATTATTTCTTGGCGAAAAGGAAAAAGGTTATATAAATACCATTATTATGAAGCGGCTTTGTATGGGTATGTTTTTTCAAAAGAAAGCGGAAAAAAAGTTCGAGTAATTTTTAAAAGCAATTTTTATGAACAAGAAATTCCCTGGGAAAACTTTGTTGAAAGTGCGCTTGTGATTTTAAGAAATTTGACAGAGAGTGATATGCCAACACCAAAAATAAATTCAGAATGTAAATTCTGTGGATATTCAAATGAATGTCTCGATTATTTTGTTAAAAGTGATAATATTGAGTTTATTAAAGGTATAGGGAAAGTGAATTTAAGCAAGTTAAAATCTGCAAATATAAATACTCTAACAGATATTGTAAAAAATAAGGAAAAAGTTCAATTAATTTTAGGAGAGCAAAAAGGTTTAAAAGTATGGGCTCAAGCTAAATCTTTCTTAGATGAAAAGCCTGTTATAATTAAGAAACCTCCAAAATTGAAAGAAGGTATATTTTTTGATATTGAAAGTTATGTAGATTTCCATTATTTATTTGGTATTTTGTATAAAAATAAATATGTACCATTTATTGCAAGAGAAAAAAATTCAGAAAAAGAAGCATTTATTAGACTTCTTTTCTTTTTATCTGAAAATGATTTACCAATATATCATTATCATAGCTATGAACCTAATCAATTTAAAAAATTGATTAGAAAATATGGATTAAATGCACGATTTGAGAACAGATTTTTGGATATTTACAGTATTTTTACAAATCATATAGCTGTTCCTGTTTTATCTTATTCTTTAAAACCTCTTGCAAGATATTTTGGGTTTAATTGGCGTACCAGTTTAAATGGTATGAAAGCAGTAAAGAAATTTGAAGATTTTTTACTAACGGGAGAAGAAAAATTGTTAGAGGAAATATTAGTTTATAACGAAGATGATGTAAGAGCTACAAAACTATTGTGGGATATACTTAGAAATTACATGTTTTATATATAATGTATTTGTAACAAAAAATTTTATTTAAGTAGTTGAGTTTTAACAAAACCTATGTTAAAGTTAAGCTGAGCAGCGACCCCCCCATCCCCATTGGAATATAAATCCAAGAATAAATGCCCCGGAAAATTTCCGGGGCGTTATTTTTTTATGATATAATCACTATAAAGGAGGAGGATTATGAGAACACCCCCACATAATATTGAAGCAGAACAAGCTGTTATAGGGAGTATTTTAATTGATCCTGAAGCAATTGAAAATGTCATATCAATTGTTCGTTCTGAAGATTTTTATGATAATAGACATGTTGAAATTTTTAAAGCAATTGAGGAATTGTACGATGAAAATATTCCTATAGATGTTATTTCTATTTGTGATAGATTGAAAACTAAAGGAAAATTAGAAATGGTTGGAGGAGAATTATACGTCGCTCAACTTGCAGATGGTGTTCCAACTTCAGCACATGCGGAAACATATGCACAAATTGTAAGGGATAAATCTATTTTAAGATCTTTGATTTCAGCCGCTTCTAGAGTTGTAGAAGAAGCAATGACAGATAGTGATGTAGATGAAATTTTGGATAACGCTGAAAGAGTTATATTTGAAATTGCAGAATCAAAAACTTCTAAAACTTATCAACCTTTGAATACAATACTGCACGAAGTATTTGAAAATTTAGAATCTTTAAGAGATAAAATGAAGAAAGGTACAAGTTCTTTAATTACGGGAATACCTACTGGATATAGATTATTAGATGAACTTACTTCAGGATTTCATAAGTCTGATTTAATAATTGTTGCTGCAAGGCCAAGTGTTGGAAAAACAGCGTTTGCTTTAAATATAGCTAGAAATATGGCAATAAAAGCAGATGTTCCTGTTGGTATATTTAGTCTTGAAATGAGTCGAGAACAACTAGCTCAAAGATTACTAGGAATGGAAGCACTTATCGAACTTCAAAAAATTAGAAGAGGACATTTAACTGATGAAGAATGGCAAAAACTTCTACATGCAACTGGGAAGTTATATAAAGCAAATATAATTGTTGATGATGAAGCAAATCTTGATCCTCGTTCATTACGTGCAAAAGCTAGAAGAATGAAAAAAGAATATGGTGTTGAAGCAATTTTTATTGATTATTTACAACTTATGAGTATAAGATCTTTTAGAGAAAACAGACAGCAAGAAATTTCTGAAATTTCCAGATCCTTGAAACTGTTAGCAAGAGAACTTGATGTGGCAATAATTGCATTATCACAATTGTCAAGAGCCGTTGAGCAAAGAGAAGACAAAAGACCAAGATTAAGTGATTTAAGAGAGTCGGGATCTATTGAACAAGACGCAGATATGGTTCTATTTTTGTATAGAGAAGAATATTATAAAAAAGAAAAAACCGTTGAACCTCATGAAACAGAAATAATTATTGGAAAACAAAGAAATGGGCCTATTGGTACGATTAAACTTATTTTTGATCCTCACTTTACAGCGTTCTTTGATGTGGATGTTTACCACGGAGGTGCTGAATAGTGAAAGCAATTTATCCTGGATCCTTCGATCCAATTACTTTAGGACATTTAGATATTATTGAAAGAGCCGCAAAGATTTTTTCAGAAGTATATATTGTGGTAATGGAAAACAAGAGAAAAAAATATACGTTTAGTTTGGATGAAAGAATTGAAATGATAAAAGAAAGTACTAAACATATAAAAAATATAAAAATTGATTGCTTTAAAGGCCTATTAATTGATTATGTAAAGAAGAACAATATAGATGTTGTTATAAGAGGGCTTAGGGCTGTAACTGATTTTGAATACGAACTTCAAATGGCTATGGCAAATAAAGAAATGTGTCCAAATGTTGATACTATTTTTCTAATGACAGATAAAAAATTTTCATTTCTTTCATCAAGTTTGGTTAAGGAAGTTGCATATTTTGGTGGAGATATTTCTAGCTGGGTTCCAAAAAATGTAGAGAAAAAATTAATAACTTTGTTTAATGAAAATAAAGGAGGGGTAGATATCTGAAAAGATTGATAATATCTTTTTTAATAATTTTTTCAGTATTTTCCTTTTCTATTCCAATGTTTGTTGGTATTGAATTTTCTAATGTTCCTTTTCCAGTTTTTTCCTCAGATATGTTTCTGGGATTAAGCTTAAAAATAAAGTTTGATTATTTATATTTTGTAGTACCGTTAATACAAATAAATTCTGAAGGAAAATTTGAAAAAATAAGCTTTGATGAGGATTTCTTTACCAAAAATCTATTTTTTGGTTTTGAATACAACCATAATATCTATAAAGATTCTGTTAATTTTTTAAAAACAAGTATTAGTGGTGATTTTCCATTGTTAAATTTAATTTCTGAAAAAAGAATACAACCATTAAATTTTAAATTTGGGCTTGGAATAGGATATTATTCATATGAGATTAATTTGGGCAAAGTTGTTAGATTTGAATTTTTTAACGCTAACTCAAAAAATTTAATTTATGGAGGAATTTTTTATATAACACCAGGTTTAAACCTTTAGGGAGGTGGGCAGTATGAAAAAGCTATTAGTTAGTTTATTTGTTTTGTTTGTTATTTCAGCATTTTCATTTCCGTTTTTTGCGGGGCTAGAGGCAATTAACGTTCCTCCAGTATCTTTAAGCGCAACTCCTTCCGTGCTTACTGTGAATGCAAGATTAGACCTTGGAATGTTTTATTTTTCTCTTCCTGTAGCTGAACTTTTCGATGATGGAACTTATAATATTAACAATGATTTTAGCACTGATTTTATTCTTTCACATTTGAATGTAGGAATTTCATTGAAACCTAAGATTCCAATGATACCACTATATGCAAGAGTTGGAGCTGATCTTCCAGTCTTTGATTTATTAGTAAATCAAACTTTTAGCACATTTGATTTAAAAGTTGGAGTTGGCTTTAAATTTTTATTAGTAGCACTAGAAGGAGGAGTAGTGGCCAGATTTGAAAAACAAAATGATTCAATGAATATGAATTTTGGTAGTATCTTTTATTTTGCAGCTGGAGCAGCTTTTTAAAAGGCAAAAATAAAGCGGGCAAAATGCCCGCTTTATTTTTAATAACAGCTTTGCAGTATTTTGAACATATCTTTTTCATCTATGTTTCCAGGTGTTACAACTACCACTCCTTTAAGTACTCTATAACCTGTTTTTGCAATTTCCTCAAGATCTTCCTTTCTTACGTTGAGTTCTTTTAATCTTTTATTTAATTTAAATTGTTCTTGAAAATCCCTAAGTTTTTTAATAGCAAGTCTTGCAGCTTTCTTGTTATCTGATTCATATACGCCAAAAACTTCTCGACCAACAATTGCCAGTCTTTCATAAATATGCTCGAAGATATATTCAAACAAATAAGGACCTGTAATACACAGTCCTAATCCATGAGGGATATCTGGATAAAAGCCACTTAATCCATGTTCAAGGGCGTGATTTGCAATTACACCGGTTAAAGTTTCTGTAATTCCTGCTTCTGTACTTGCCCAAGCAAGTTGAATCCTTGCTTCAATGTCATTTCCGTTTTCAAAAGCAATTGGAAGATATGAAACGATTCTCTTCATAGCATCTAAAGCCAATACATCTGAATATGGATTAGCTTTAATATTGAAAAAAGCTTCAATTGAATGGTAAAAAGCATCCATAGATGTATAAGCAGTCTGATTTTGGGGAAGGCTTTTCATTATTTCTGGATCTACTATTGAAACTTTTGGAAAAGTGTTATCGTAACCAATTCCAACTTTTTCTTTTGTTAATGGATTTGTTGTAACCGAAAATGGGTCAGCTTCAGTTCCTGTGCCGTGAGTTGTAGGAATAGCAACAATTGGCAGAGCTTTTGTAGGAATTTTTCCGCCGCCTACTGGTACATAATCCCAGAATTTACCTGGATTTGGAGCAGTGATGGCTATTGCCTTAGCACTATCTATTGCACTACCTCCACCAACTCCAATTACAAAATCAATATTTTCTTTTCTGCATAATTCTGCTGCATCATCTACAGTTGTAGAAATGGGATTTGGTATGATTTTATCAAATACTATGTAGTCAATATTCAATTTTTTAAGTTGTTCCTCAACTTTTTGTAATACACCATTTTTCTTAGTACTACTTCTTCCAGTTACAATAAGAGCTTTGTTTCCGATACCTTTAATATGTTCATGCAATTCGTTAATTGCACCAACTTTAAAGACTATTTTTGTAGGTAAAAATGAATAGATTTCAAACATTTCGATCCCTCCTCCTTAAATTTTAATAATTGCAGTTATTTTTTCATATAAAATATTATACTCTTTTTTACACAATGTTAACATAACAAAAACTTGTTAAGAAGAAAAAAATGTGTTAAAATCAACTCGATGCCAAAGACGGCAGGTCAAAGAAAGGCGAAAGGCCGCCTGCCCGAGGCACAAAAGGGTTGTAAACCCCCTTTTGTTTTTGCCTCGGTTTTCCGAGGTTATTTTTTTTAGGAGGTGAAGAGATTGCTGACAAGAAAACAAAAAGAAGCACTTGTAAAGGAACTTTCTGAAAGTTTGAAAAATTCTTCTTTAATTCTCTTTTCTGATTATAAGGGTTTAAACGTCCAACAGATTACAGATTTAAGAAGAAAACTTAGAGAAAAACTTGGAAATGGAGCAAGATATAGAGTTGTTAAAAACAGTGTAGCTTACTTTGCGATGAAAGAAGCCGGTTATGAAGAAATTGATGAATTAAGTTATTTATTTGAAGGTCCTTTGGCTCTTCTTTATGTTGAAGAAGGAGATCCTATTGAAGCAATAAAAGTCATATATGATTTCTCTAAAAAAATGAAAGGTATACCATCATTTAAGGGATTATACCTTGATGGTAAATTCTTCGGAGCAGAAGAAATTGAAAATCTTTCCAAACTTCCATCTAAAGAACAACTTCTTGCTATGGTTGTTAGTGGTGTACAAGGACCAATCAGAGGTTTCGTTAATGTACTTGCAGGTACACTTAAAAGTTTACTATTTGCTCTTAATGCAATTAAGGATAAAAAATCAGAATAATTTTAGGAGGTGTATATTATGACATTAGAAGAAATCGTAAGCGCAATCGAACAACTCACAGTAGCTGAACTTGCAGAACTTGTTAAAATGCTTGAGGACAAATTTGGCGTTAGTGCATCTGCACCAGTAATGGCTATGCCAGTTGCAGGAGCAGCAGCAGGTGGAGCAGCAGCTGAAGAAGAAAAGACAGAGTTTGACGTAATTCTTAAGAGCTTCGGTCAAAAGAAAATTGAAGTTATTAAAGTTGTAAGAGAAATTACAGGACTTGGACTTAAAGAAGCAAAAGATCTTGTTGAAAAAGCAGGAACTCCTGATGCAGTAATTAAACAAGGCGTTAAGAAAGAAGAAGCAGAAGAAATCAAGAAGAAATTAGAAGAAGCTGGAGCAGAAGTAGAGCTTAAATAATAGTTACATAAGTTTCTAAAAAGAAAAGATTTTGTATCAACCCCGTACAAAGTATTGTGTACGGGGTTTTTTTGTGTTTAAATATATAATTGGCATATTTTTATTCCTTCCAAATTCTTCCAACTGAGGTGATAGGATGAAAGAGATTAAAAGTGGTAAAAGGACCCGTTATTCATTTGGAAGGGTCCAGGCACCTATCCCTGTCCCTAACCTCGTAGAAATTCAGACAAAGTCTTACAATGAATTTCTCGAGAATGGGATATTGAAGGTCTTGAGAAAATTCTCTCCAATTACATCTTCAAAGTCGGATTTGAGAAAAGAAAAAGGATTTTCTCTTGAATTTTTATCTGTGAGAATAGGTGAACCCCAGAATACTGTGCAGGAATGTAAGGAAAGACTTCTTACATATACTGTACCTGTTTATACTACTGTAAGAGTAACTGATACCAGTACCAACGAAATGATTGAAGAAGAAGCATTTCTTGGATACATTCCTTATATGACTCCTCGAACAACTTTTATAATCAATGGTGCTGAGCGTGTAGTTGTAAACCAGCTTGTAAGAAGTCCTGGAGTTTATTTCGTTGAAGAACCTAGGAAAAATCCAGGTGCAAAACCAATATATGTTGCTCATTTCTTGCCAGTTAGAGGTGCATGGTTGGAAATTTTACTGAACTTAAATGATGAAACCTTCTACGCAAGAATTGATAGGAAAAGAAGAATAAACCTTTTCTTATTCTTAAAAGCACTTGGATACAGTGATGATTTAGAATTACTTTCATTATTCCCTGATTGGGTGGATGTTGAAGATGAATATTCCCTAGAGAGATCAGAAGGACTTATAATTTTGGAAGATGTAAAAGATAAGTCAGGAGAATTAATTGCAAAACGTGGCGATGTTATAACTGAAGGTTTAATTCAAAAACTTTCAGATTCAACTGTTGAGAGAATCAAAGTCTCTCATAGATACGCAATGAATACTTTAGAAAAATTAAAACATGTTTATGGAGATGAAGTTGATCAAAATAGGGCATATATAGAAATATTTAGAAAATTAAGACCCGGTGAACTTCCAAGAATTAATGCTGCAAAAATGTTCTTGGAGAATTTATATTTCAAAGAAGAAAGATTTGAATTTTCAGAAGTCGGAAGATTTAAAATGAACAAAAGACTTGAAGAAGCATATAGAAAGTATTTAATTGAGGTTGAGGGTAAAGACCCCGAAGAAGTAGAAGATGTTAAATACGAAGAACAATCAAATGTTTTAACTACAATGGATATTGTTCTTGCTTCTAGAAATTTATTAGAAATTTTCAAACATCCAGGTACAATGGATACAAAAGATCATCTCGGAAATAAAAGAGTTAGAACAGTTGGAGAATTAATTCGAATCGAATTTGAAAGAGCATTTTCAAAAGCTGTTTTTATGATTCAAGAGAAACTTGCGACTTATACTTCTCTTGATAAAATTTCAGTTCAAAGTCTTATAAATGTTAGAAGTATTATAGCAACAATTAATTCTTTCTTTGCAACAAATCCTTTATCTCAATTCATGGATCAAACTAATCCATTGGCTGAACTTACTAACAAAAGAAGATTAACAGCAGTTGGACCTGGTGGTTTGAAGAGAGAAAGAGCAAGATTTGAAGTTCGTGACGTTCACCACTCACATTATGGAAGAATGTGTCCAATTGAAACACCAGAAGGCGCTAATATAGGTCTTATTACTTCTTTAGCAGTATATGCAACAATTGATAAATATGGCTTTTTAATTACTCCTTATATAAAAGTTTCGAAAGGTAAAATTACTAAAGAGGTTGTTTATTTAACAGCTGATGAAGAAGAAAACTATAAAATTGCTCCATCTACAACACCAATTGATGAAAATGGAAAAATTATTCCAGAACGTGTAGCGGTTAGATATGAAGAAAAAGTTTTGTATGTTCCAAGAGAAGAAGTCCAATACATAGATGTTGCTCCTAATCAAATAGTTAGTGTTTCAACTTCATTAATTCCATTTTTGGAACATGATGACGCTAATAGGGCTTTAATGGGCTCTAACATGCAAAGACAAGGAGTACCTTTAATTGAAACTGAAGCGCCTAGAGTTGGAACTGGTATGGAATGGGAAGCTGCAAGATATGCAGGAACTATGGTTTTAGCAAAACATGATGGTATTGTAAAGAAAGTTGATGCAAGTAAAATAATAATTCACCGATTAGATAAAAATGGAAAAGAAATGTACGATTCAATGGGAAATCCAATTCTTGATACTTATGAACTTTTGAAGTTTACTAGAACAAACCAAGACACATGTATAAATCAAAGACCAATTGTTGAAGTAGGAGAAGTTGTAAAAGAAGGAGATCCCATAGCAGATGGACCTGCTACTGATATGGGAGAATTAGCACTTGGTAAGAATGTTTTGGTTGCATTTGTTCCTTGGGAAGGTTACAACTTTGAAGATGCTATATTGGTTAGTGAAGAACTTTTGGAAAAAGAAACTTATACATCAATACATATAGAAGTATATGAAACCACAGCAAGAGACACAAGACTTGGTCCAGAGGAAATTACCCCTGATATTCCAAATGTTAGTAAAGAAAAACTTAGAAACCTTGATGAGGATGGAATTGTTAGAATAGGTGCATATGTTGAGGAAACTGACATTTTAGTTGGTAAAGTTACACCAAAAAGTGAAAGTGACACAACTCCTGAAGAAAAAATAATAAGGTCAGTATTTGGTGAAAAAGGTAAAGAAGTAAAAGATTCTTCTTTAAGAGTTCCACACGGTATAGAAGGTAGAGTAATAGGAGTTAATGTGTTTGATAAAGAAAAGGATGGAGATCTTGGTCCTGGTGTAAATAAGTTAATAAGAGTGTATGTTGCAATTAGAAAACCTTTAGAAGTTGGAGATAAACTTGCAGGAAGGCACGGAAACAAAGGTGTTGTTTCTAAAATACTTCCAAAAGAAGATATGCCATTCTTACCTGATGGAACACCTGTTCAAGTTGTTTTAAGTCCTTTAGGTGTGCCTTCTCGTATGAATGTTGGACAGATTCTTGAAACAAGTTTAGGTTGGCTAGCAGTATTAACCAACAAATGGTTTGCTACCCCTGTTTTTGATGGTGCAAAAGAAGAAGACATTTTACCAGCTTTATTTAAAGCTAGAAAAGAAGTTGGATTGGATGCAGGTGATAGCGAAGAAAATCCAACAGGAAAAGTTATCTTAAGGGACGGAAGAACTGGAAAAGAATTTGATTTTCCAATTCTAGTTGGGTACATGTATGTAATGAAGTTAATACATATTGCAAGAGATAAAATTCACGCAAGGTCAACTGGTCCTTATTCATTAATTCACCAACAACCTCTTGGTGGTAAAGCACAATTTGGTGGTCAAAGGTTTGGTGAAATGGAAGTTTGGGCATTAGAGGCATACGGTGCTGCTCATACTTTGAATGAAATGTTAACAGTAAAAAGTGATGATATTAAAGGAAGAAATGAAGTATATAAAGCTATCATGAAAGGGAAAAACATTCCAGAACCAGGATTACCTGAAAGTTTTAAGGTTCTAGTTAGAGAGCTTAGAGGTATAGCTCTTGATGTAAGGGTTTATGATGATGAAGGAAACGAGATTGACATAGAAAAGTTATAATGCCCCGTAAGGAGGGAAAAAAATGGGTTCAACGTTTAAAAGAAAAATTGCAAAAGTTTCTGTTAAAGTAGCTTCTCCTGAAGTCATTAGAAGTTGGTCTAGCGGAGAAGTAAAAAAACCGGAGACAATAAATTATAGGACGTTTAAACCTGAAAAAAATGGTCTTTTTTGTGAAAGAATTTTTGGTCCAACTAAAGACTATGAATGTGCTTGTGGAAAATATAAAGGTAAAAAATATGAAGGAACTGTTTGTGAAAGATGTGGAGTAAGAGTTGAATCGAAAGAAGCTAGAAGAAGAAGAATGGGACATATTGATCTTGTGTCTCCCGTAGTTCATATTTGGTATTTAAAAAGTAGTCCTAGTATTCTTTCTTCTCTTTTATCTATTCAAGCAAAAGAGCTTGAAAATGTTATTTACTATGGTGGTAAAAGAATTATTGAAAAAATACTAGTTGTAACAGATCCTAAAAATACCGATTTTATAAAAGGTTCACTTTTATATCAAACTGAATATGAAATATACAGTCAGAAACTTGATTTTGAAGTAATGCCAGGTGTAATTATTAAATCTCCTGTTACACCTGTAGTCTCTAGTATTTCGGGAGAAGTTAGAATTAGAAAAGAAAAGACTCATACAGATAGAGAAATTACTTGGGTTGATGTAAGAAAAATTTCAAGAGCTGAACATAGAGTCTACAGTGGAATGATTTTAAATGTAAAGAATGGAGATAAAGTTGAACAAGGAGAAGAAATTGTATCCGAGATGAAAATAGATCCAATTTATGCTCCATTTGATGGAAGAGTTGAGGTTGATGAAATCTCTGAAACCATTACAGTTAAGCCCCTTACAACAAGTAAAGAAATGCCGATTACCTTTTCTTTGCCATACGGAGTTTCTCCTATTGTTTCTAATGGAGCTAAGGTGAAAAAAGGAGATCAACTTACTAATGGAACAGTTTTACCAGCGGTTTATGCATCAGTTTCTGGAACAGTTAGTTTCGGTAAGGAATTAAATGTAAGGCCTAGAGAAGATGGAAAATATGAAGTTATTTCTACAGGAAATGTTTATGTAGAAAACATTGTTGAAGAAAAAAGTTATCCTTTGTTTGAAGGTGCTTTGGTTTACGTCGAAGATGGCCAGGAAATTTCTGAAGGAGATATTATTGCAGATAGATTTTTATTTGAGGATGAATACCTTACTCTTGAAGAATATAAAATCTTTGAAGAACATTATCCTGCAATGTTTACTGCTGAAACAGAAGTAGAAAATGATAGACCTATTGTTGTAATTACAAGGATAGATGATGATGTTGCAACAGAAACAGGTTTAAAAATGGGAGATATAATTACCGATGATCAATATGGAGCATATAGAGTATTGTATGGTGATAAGATCGAAGCAGATTCTGGTGCAGCTGCTATTAAAAAACTTTTACAAAATCTAGATCTTGAAAAATTGAAAGTTGAAATAGAATCAGAATTGAAGAAAATATCAAAGAGCAGCGGAAGAGCAAAAAAACTTTTAAGAAGATTGAAAATAGTAAAAGACTTATTAAAGAGCGGAACGAAACCTGAGTGGATGGTTCTAGAAGTTATACCCGTTATTCCACCTGATATTAGACCTATGATTCAGGTGGAAGGAGGAAGATTTGCAACAACAGACCTTAACGATCTTTATAGACGTGTTATTAATAGAAATAACAGGCTTAAGAAGCTTTATGAAATGAATTCCCCGGAAATAATTATAAAGAATGAAAAAAGAATGCTTCAAGAAGCAGTTGATAGTCTTATTTACAACGGAAGAATGGGTAAGGCTGTAACCGATAGAAATGGAAGACCTCTAAAATCTTTAACAGATTTGTTAAAAGGAAAGAAAGGAAGATTTAGAAGAAATCTTCTTGGAAAACGTGTTGACTATTCTGGCCGTGCAGTTATTGTTGTAGGTCCTCATTTGAAGATTCACGAATGTGGTCTACCCAAAAAGATGGCAATGGAATTATTCAAACCATTTGTTTTAGCAGAACTTTTAAATAAAGATGAAGAAACAAGTAAAACAGCAAGAAAAATGAAAAAAGCGATTATTGAAAAGGAACTTCCTCAAGCTTATGAAGTTCTTGAAGAAATTATTAAAGGACACCCCGTTTTATTAAACAGGGCACCAACACTCCATAGAATGTCATTGCAAGCATTTGAACCTAGGTTAATTGAAGGTAATGCTATTCAATTACATCCTTTGGTTTGTCCACCGTTTAATGCGGACTTTGATGGAGACCAAATGGCAGTTCACGTTCCATTATCTGCTGCGGCACAAGCTGAAGCTAAATTCTTAATGTTATCAAGATACAATATTATTTCACCTGCACATGGTAAACCAATTTCTATGCCTGGAAAAGACATTGTTGCTGGAATTTACTACTTAACAATGGTTGGAAAAGATTTTGACAAAGTACAACCAGAGGATATAAAATGGAAGTTTTCTTCAATAGAGGAAGCAGAACTTGCTTATGAGTTTGGATATATTAAACTTCATGATCCAATTCTTGTAAAGGTAAAAGATAAAGTTATTAAAACTACATATGGAAGATTAGTTTTCGCAAGTATTGTTCCAGATGAATTTAAAGATTACAATAAAACATTCGGAAAAGGTGGAATAAAAGACCTAGTTTACAAAACATTCAAAAAATACGGTGTTGATAGAACAGCGGATCTTTTAGATGATATTAAAGATCTAGGTTTCCATTATGCAACAATTTCAGGACTCACTGTAAGTATCACAGATCTTTTAATTTCACCAGAGCGTGATCAAATAATTGAAGAAGCAAGAAAAAAGGTCGAAGAAGTAAATATGCTTTATGCTCAAGGTTTCCTAACAGATGAAGAAAGGTACAGAGAAACAATAAAAATTTGGGCAGATGCAACGGAAAAAGTTCAAGAAGCTACATTTGAGTATATAGGAAAAGATCCATATAACCCAATATTTATATTGGTTGATTCTGGTGCCAGAGGTAATAAAGACCAATTAAAACAACTTGCTGGTATGAGAGGATTGATGGCTGATCCTTCAGGAAGAACAATTGAAATTCCGATTATTTCAAACTTTAGAGAAGGTTTGTCAGTTCTAGAATTCTTTAACAGTACACACGGTGCAAGAAAAGGTTCAGCTGATACTGCTTTGAGGACAAGTTCTGCTGGTTATTTAACAAGAAGACTAGTTGATGTTGCTCAAAGTGTTGTTATTACAACTACAGATTGTGGAACTAGTAATGGAGTTAGAGCAACTGTTCTTAAGAGCAGTGATGGATTGACCGTTGAAAAACTTGAAGATTTCTTATTTGGTAGGGTTTTAGCAAAGGATGTTTATGATCCTGAGACTAATAATGTTCTTGTTAACCCCGAAACAGGAAAAGAGTACACCAAAGATACAATGTTAGAAGATGAAGATGCTAAATTCCTTGGAACATTCGCAAAAAGAATTCCTGTAATGGTAGAAAAAGAAATAGATATTTCTAATCCTGAATTACCTGAAAATTATGCAGAACTTGCTGAAGATTTTATTTCTAACGATGTTCACTATGAAAGTGGAACAGAGGTAAATTGGGAAGTTATTAGGGCTGCAAAAGCAGCAGGAGTTAAGAAATTAAAAATACAAGAATTTCCAATTGTTGGAAAAGTTTCTAGAGAAACAGTTGTCAGTAGCAAAGATATGAAACAATTAGTTATCGAAGAAGAGTTAATTGAACCTACTACAGCAAAAATTCTTTTAGAAAATAATGTAAGTTCTCTCGAAGTAAGACCAGAAATAATTGTTAGATCTGTTCTTACTTGTGAAGCTGAACATGGAGTATGTTCAAAATGTTATGGTATGGATCTTTCAAATCATAAGGTTGTAGGTGTTGGAGAATCAGTAGGTGTTGTAGCCGCACAATCTATAGGTGAACCTGGTACACAACTTACAATGAGAACATTCCATACTGGTGGTATTGCAACAACTGCTGATATTACACAAGGTCTTCCAAGAGCTGAAGAATTATTCGAAGCAAGAAAGAAACTTAAAGAACCAGAAGGAGTATTTTCTGCTGTAAAAGGTTTTGTAAAAGATATAGTTGAAGATGAAACAGGCAAAAAGAAAGTTTATATTGAAGATGAAGCGGGAGATATACATGAGTATGAAATCCCAACGAAAGTAAAAGTAAGCGTTAGTAAAGGACAAAAAATACTTCCTGGACAATCTTTAACTACAGGTGCAATAAGACCTAGAAAAATTCTTGAAACTTTAAGTGTTGAAGCTACAGCCCTTTATCTATTGAAAGAAATTAAAAAGGTTTATGTTGAACAGGGTGTTGATATTCATGATAAACATTTTGAAATAATTATTAAACAAATGCTTGATAAAGTTGAAGTAATTGATCCAGGAGATACAGATTACTTGCCAGGCGATCTTCTAAGACTTCAAACAGTAAAAAGAATTAATAGAGAAATTATGGAAGGCAATGCACACGTTGAAATGAACAGAAAGAGAGTTATTGGCAAAGAACTTGTTAATCATTTAATAGGTGAAGATGAAGACGGAAAAATAGTTGAAATTGCTCCTGAAGGAGCAGAAGTTACAGAAGAAATTCTTGAAAAGGCAATTTCATTAGGAATCAAAGAACTTGTCGTAAGAAATGGCGAAGGAGAAGTAATAACATATCAAATATTGCCAAAAGAGCCAATAAAATACAGAAGAAGATTGCTTAGAATTACTAAAGCCTCATTAGAGCATGTAGGATGGCTCAGTGCTGCTAGTTTCCAACAAACGCCTCAAGTTTTAACAATGGCAGCTGTAGAAGGAGCAGAAGATTTACTACTTGGATTAAAAGAAAATGTTATTGTCGGGCAATTAATTCCAGCCGGAACAGGTTTAGATATGTTTGCGAATATTCAAATAGAAGAAACACCAAGGCTTGCTCAAAAAGAAAAAGAAAAACTTGCATAAATTATATGTAAAGCTAAATAAAATTGGAAAAATTAAAAGACCCCCGAAAGAAATAAAATTTAACTTTCGGGGGTTTTTTATATCAAATAAATCTTAGATCTTAAGATAATTCATATTTACATTTATTTGATTAAATTTTTGTAATTGGTTAGTAAAGCGAAATATATGGTATAATTAAAATATAATTAAACTTTGGAGGTGGTTGTATGTTTCTTTTAAAAGGTGGAAATATAATTCCAATCAATGGAAAACCATTTATAGGAGATATCTTAATAGAAGATGGAAAAATTAAAAAAGTTGCTGAGAAAATAAGTGATTCTAACGCTGAAATAATAGATGTTTCTGGTAAGTATATATTACCTGGCTTTATTGATGCACACTCACATATAGGTGTTTTTGAAGAAGGTGTTGGTGAGTTTTATTATCAAGATGGAAATGAATATTCTGATCCAGTAACCCCACACGTTAGAGCAATTGATGCTTTTTATCCTGGAGATTCTGCAATTAAAAGAGCTTTGTCTGGTGGAGTTACTACTGTCATGGTTGTTCCAGGAAGTGCCAATCCAATTGGAGGACAGGGGTTTATTTTAAAATTCAAATCAAATATTGTTGATGAAATGGTTGTAAGACAACCTGCAGGTTTAAAAATGGCTTTTGGAGAAAATCCAAAAAGAGTCTATGGCTCAAAAGGAAAAATGCCTACAACAAGACTAGGTGTTGCAGCAATTATAAGAGAATATTTTACTAAAGTAAAAGACTATATGAGAAGAAGAGAGCTAGAACCAAAAACTCCTGTAGATTTTAGTCTTGAAGTAGGTGCAATGGTTTTACGAAAAGAAATTCCCGCAAGATGTCATGCTCATAGAGCTGATGATATAGTGACGGCGATTAGAATAGCAGAAGAATTTGATTTTGATATTGTGATAGAACATGCAACTGAAGCCTACAAGATTGCTGATTTCATTAAAAGTAAAAACATTCCGCTTGTTTTAGGACCACTATTTGGATTTAGAACAAAATTAGAACTTACTGATATGACCTATGAAGCTATAAAAATTATAAACGAGAAAGGTATTCTTTCTGCTTTGATGTGTGATCATCCAGTGATACATCTTGAACACGCTAACATTCAAGCCGCGACTGCCTTAAGGTATGGAGCAAAAGAAGAAGATTTATTGGAAATGCTTACTATTAATGCTGCAAAAATTCTAAAAATAGATAATAAGGTTGGAACAATTGAGGAAGGAAAAGATGCAGATATTGTTGTTTGGAATAAACACCCATTTGATTTTAGGGCGAAAGCCGAAAAAGTATTTATTGAAGGTAACATAGTTTATGAAGATTGAAATAAATTAAAATGATTAACAAATAAAAAAATCCATTTTATATATTCAATTAAAAGCGGCAATTGATTTTGCCGCTTTTTATTTTTTAAAAAAAAGCAATTTAATTTTTAATTAAATTGCCTTAAAAATTAATATAAAATTAAAATAAAAATTATAATTTGGAGTAATTAAATTTCTTTATTTATGTTATAATATTTTCTTAAGGGGGTGGTATTATGAAATTTCCTAGGTATATTTGGGTTGTTTTTATAGTTTTTGCATTTCTTTTTGGATGTGTTGGTCTAGAACCTATTGATCTAGGACCATCTGAAATAAATGATACAGGGAACGATCCAGATACCCCAGCATATTTTGTTGATATTATAACTGATCAAGATTTTATTGACTTACTTAACGAATTGTTTGGAGGAGGTACGACTCAAGTATCTGTAAATGATGTCGCTAATATTACGCAGAATATTTTAGATATGAATTTAGCAACTTCTTTAGAAGGTAGTGACAAGATTTTTGGAGAAAAATTACTTCCAGAAATTGAATTAGAGCAACAACAATATACTAATCAGTATGATTATTTGATTCATATTTTAGATGTTATAGCTAGTAAAGAAAATTTAATTAACAAAATGAAACAATTTAGAGCAGGAGTAAATAATTTATTACAGTATGAAGGTAGATATGATTATTTAGTTGAGATTACTGGAAATGCCAAAACAAAAGTTGAAAATGTATTAAATCAACTAAAAGATCTAGATTCTGATTTTACAGTAGATAATTTGTATGGAGATTTTAGAGATGTTATGATTTTAAATTTATTGATTGAACCATTTATATTTATTCATGATAATCATGAAGCCCTTGTGTCAATGGTTGAAAATGCTTCTGAAACAGCAGCAAATGGGCCTGAGCCAATTATTAGGCAAGAATTTTTATCGGAAATTAATACATTTGAAACTCTTTATCCAACTATAGAAGCTTCATATTTTTCAAGTCCAACATTTTTAAGTGATTTTAAAACATTTTTAGATAATTTATCAGACATATCACCCGATGAAAATTACCTTGATTTGAATGATATTTTTGTTGATGATGCTTTTGTTTTCCCATGGGTAGATAAGGCAATTCATCTTTCAGATTTACTTGTAAAAACAATTGTTGAAATTAATGCGTTTGAAACTCAGAAGACAGATAATAATGGGTTTAGGAATGATGGAAAGATTACAATTTGGACATATGGTGAAGATGCTTCCAGTAATGTGGCAATTACTCTTCAATGGTATGACGAGCCAGTTGTAGATCAACTACCTGATGGTGTAACTGCATCTTTAAATGGAGAACCAATTAACACTTCAATGCAGGTTATTGATGTTCTTGAAATTTTGAATACAGCTTTACCAGATAATAGCTTAAATCTAACTATTGATTATGCAACACCAATTGATACAGATTTCGAGATAGATGTCAATTTTTCATTAACTTTTGATTTCCAAAAGTTAAGTTCACAACCAGTTGACTTAAAAGATTGTAATTTGAAAATGAATGATCAAATTTTAGATATGCTTAATGTTGCATCTATGACAGAATTTGCTTCTGCTATTCAAAATGTCTCAACTGAAACTTATACCCAAGAAGGTATCGATACTTTTGTTGAATATATAACTTTTATAACTGATAATCTTGAATTTGTTTCCTTTAATCATGATCCAAATACTCTTACGACTACTATTGTTTTCGAATATAATTTACAAAATGGAGCAGTAGTTGCAACTTTAACATTAACTTTCGAGGGTTTTACAATCCCGCAATTAATGAATCCTCTATCTTTTTCGCAAGATGTTATAAACAGCATGAAATATTTGAATAACTCTTTTTTAAGTAAAATTAGAATAAACTAAAAAATTTTTCATTAAATTAAAAGGAGCCTTTTATAGGCTCCTTTTAGTTTTTATGGAATATTTTAGTTTTCTGTTAAAAGTCTGTATAATTCTTCATAATTTGAAGCTTTTTTTATGTCAATGTCAAATTTATTTTCAGGATCAAAAAGAATAAAATCTAAATTTGCCCTTTTTGCACCTTCAAAATCTGTTTCAAGATTATCACCAACATAGACAGATTTATAAAGAGGGACTTTTGATAGTTTTTCTGCATAGAAAAATATATCTGGTTCAGGTTTGGGTTTTCCCACTTTCTCTGATGTAAGGATAAATTCGAAGAATCTATCTAATCTTGCAATTTTTGATCTACTTTGTTGAACAGATTCTACTCCATTAGTAATTGCTGCCATCCTAACCCCAATTTCTTTTAAATTTTTGAGAAAATCTTCTGCTCCTTCAATAAAAAATGCAGCACTTGAAAGTCCATTTAAATATAACTCGGAAATTTTTTCATAATCGTTAATTTTCACATTAATAGTTTCAAAAAATTCTCTAAATCTTTCAACAACAATTATGTGTTTTGGGAATTTTCCCTCAGAGAAGAGTTTCCACCATTTTTCGTTAATTGGTTTGTAAATTTCTAAATAACTTTCTTTATAATCGAGGTTTAAAAACTCGAATACCTTTTTTAGTGCATGTTCTTCAGATTTATTAAAATCAAGAATAGTATTATCTAAGTCAAAATATATCATTTCGTATTTCATTTTAATTTCATTCCTTTCATATCTTCTGTTGAAAATTCAAAAGGAAATTTGACTGGTTTTCCTGTGAGAGCTGATTTGTATATCGCAAGTACTATTTCTACTGCCTTTTTACCATCTTCACCTGAGATGTATGGTTTTCTATTTTTTACTATTGATTCATGAAAATCTTTATATAACGGAACATGTCCAAATCCATATACTGTATCTGGATCTGGTAATTTCATAAATGGATGGCCTTCTTCTCCTTCAAACCTCCACTC
>JASKLO010000017.1 GCA_030153605.1 Thermosipho sp. (in: thermotogales) | reverse complement strand
AGGTTAAAAAACATGGCTCCGGTGGAATACCGAAACCATGTTGTTTGAAAAGTGTATAGTTATTTTTTTATCCGTTTCACTTTCGGGGGTAAGTCCAATAGTTGGAAATATTATTTTATTTTTTCGGAAAAACATTTAGCCATTTCTTCTAACTTTTCTAAATCTTCGGGTTTCGGGCTGAATTTAACTTCACAAGGCTCGCAAACTAATTCCCAATTATTTTTGTTCAAGTATTCGACAACTCCTTTAACTCCTCCTCCACTCCATCCATATGTACCAAAAACTCCAAAAATACGATTTTTTAAACCTTTATGCGCTAAATTAATTAATAGGTTTTCAATAGGTGGGAAAATCCCATTATTATAAGTACAAGTACCAATAATTACTCCTTTAAATCTCCAAATCTCATTAATTATAAAAGATTCATGAACATTAGCCGCATTCATAACTCTAATATTTTTAATTCCATATTTGGCTAGAATATTGGCTAAATAATCTGCCATTTTTTCAGTATTTCCATACATAGAACCATATACTACTACAACCCCTTCTTCAGCTTCGTATCTACTCCATTTATCATATAAATCTATAATTAATTCTGGATGACTTCTCCAAACTGGTCCATGTGTTGATGCTATTACTTTTATTTCTAAATTTGAAAGTTTTTGTAAAGCTTTTTGAACCATAGGCCCAAATTTTCCAACAATATTAGAATAATATCTTCTAATTTCATTTTTATAATACTCAATATCTACTTCATCATCAAAAATTCCACCATCTAAGGTTCCAAAACCACCAAAAGCGTCACCAGTAAAAGCAATTTTTTCAGTTAATTCGTATGTCACCATAGTCTCTGGCCAATGAACCATTGGTGTCATATAAAATTTTAATTTATGTTTTCCTAAAGAAATTTCATCTCCATCCTTAACTTCTAAAAGATTCTTCTCTATTCCATATAAGTTTTTCAAAAATTCAAATGTTTTTTTATTACCGATTATTTTGATATTTGGAAAAGCATTAATAATAGCTGAGATCGAACCTGAATGATCTGGTTCCATATGATTAATTACTAAATAGTCTAATGAATCTCCATTAATTACCTCTTTTATTTTTTGAATAAATAAGTCAGATTTTAAAATTTTTACAGTATCAATCAAAACATTTTTTTCATCTCTAATTAAATAAGAATTATAACTAACACCTTTAGGCAAAGGCCATAAACCTTCAAACAAATGAGTTTCTCTGTCATTTACTCCAACATAAAAAATATCATCAGTGATTTTTATAACTCTCTCCATCTTTCCCCTCCTTAAAACGGAAATTCTATTTTTTGTACCCTAAATACATTTAATTCATCTTCTGTAGAAGGTATTACCAGTTTTTCTTCTTTTACTAACTTTATTAAATATTCAATTTCAGCAAGAAGCCTATTTGGAACAAGGCCCTTTGTAAATGGCATATTACTAATACCTTCTCCATCCTCTTTTATTCCAAGTTCAGTATTACCAGGTTCCCATGTTCCATTATATGCATTTATAACTCCCAAATAACTTGCTACATCAACTCTTTTAATGGCACTTGCTAAGATATGACCAGGAGCTTGCCATTCTTGTTCAACATCTCCGCCTAGCATGAAATAACCACCATTTTCATATAAATAATCAATAAGTTCTGCTAGGTTTTTAGCATTTGAATTTCTATTATTTTCTTCTTTTACTGCTTCAATAATTCCCAATGCAGTGCCACCACAAGCTTGTTGAATAATATCAAATCCATCAGCAATAAGAGATTGAGTTAGTTCTTTTCCCTTTTTTGGATCAGTAAATGAGTTTGCATATACAATTTTACCCTCGACAGTCTTACCATGTATCTGATTATATGCTTTTACTCCAGCAAGAAATCCGATCGCATATCTCTGAACCGGAGGAATTGGAATACCGCCTAGAATAGCTACTTTTCCAGTTTTAGTCATTCCAGCAGCAAGATAACCAGTTAAAAAGCTTCCTTCTTGTTCTTTAAAAGTAAATGTCATAACATTTGGCAATCTTTGACCACTATCAAAATCAATACCAACAAAATATGTTCCGGGATATTGTTGAGCTACTTTATAAAAAGCATCAGACATCAAAAATCCTACAGCAAAAACTACATCTGCTAATTCTGCTGCTTTACTTAAATTTGGAACATAATCGCTTTGTTCTTTTGATTGTATTACATCATATTCAATTCCTAACTCTTTACAAGCTTTCACTATTCCAGACCATGTACCGTCCATAAAGGACCCGTCACCTAAACCACCAATATCTGTAACCATAATAACCTTAAAACCAAAGACATTTACTAATAAAATACTTACAAAAAGAAGAAAAATAAGTTTTTTCACTTCAATCCCCCTCCTTAATGTCTAGATTTGAATTTTAAAAATATTGGTGCCCCAACAAATGGGTAAATGTTTTCTCTAATTGTTCTTCTAATTAAATTTTGATATGATTCTGGAACTTTTCTACCGTTAGTGAAAAACAAAAAAGTAGGAGGTCGAATATCAACTTGGGTTCCATATAAAATTTTTAATCCCCTTGGTGGAGGTGTAAACATCATCATTCTTTGAATAGCCGCATTAACAGCACTTGTAGGAACCCTGTGATGTAAAGAATTATAAACTAAATCAATTGATTTAATCAATGAGTCGATTCCAGCTTTTGTTATTGCACTTGTAAAAATCACTGGGCTGTAATTTATAAAATATAGCTTTTCTTCGAATTGTTCTAAAAATTCCCTTTTTCTTTCTTTAAAATTCTTTATCAAATCAATTTTATTGAAGACTACAATAGTAGCTTTTCCTCTTTTTTCTGCTATGCCTGCAATTCTTTGATCTTGATGGGTAATTCCTTCCACTGAATCAACAACAAGAACAACTACATCAGAAAGTTCTATACTTCTAACTGTTCTAACATTACTATACATATCGATACTTTTGTAATTGATTTTGCTCTTTCTTCTAAGACCTGCTGTATCAATAAACAAATATTTTTTACCATTTAAATCTACAAGTTCATCTATTGAATCTCTAGTAGTACCAGGAATAGGAGTAACAAGGGCTCTTTCTGTATTTAAAATTGAATTAAACAATGAAGATTTCCCTGCATTTGGTCTTCCAACAAGAGACACTCTTATTATTTCTTTTCTGTCTTCCTTAACTTTCAAATCATATCCTTTATTTTCCAAATTATCAATTATCTTTTCAATTAAAACATCTATGTTTTTTCCTTGCTCTGAGGATATTTTCAAAGGCTCACCAAATCCTAAAGTATATATATCTGGTTCAACTTCCAAATATTTTTTTTCATTTTCAACTTTATTAGCTATCAACATTACATCTACAGAACTTTTTCTCAACAAATCAGCAAGATAGAAGTCTTCAGAAGAAATACCATTACGACCATCAACTACAAATAAAACTAGATCAGCCTCTTTTAACATTTTTAACGTATTTTCCTTGGATTTTTTAGTAAAAAAATCATCAGGATTTTCAAAAATCCCACAAGTATCTACTAGTTCAAATTCTTTGTCATAGTAAACGACGCGGTCTGAGACCGCGTCTCTTGTTACACCTTCTGCATCATCAACAATTGATTTTTTTCTTCCAACTAATCTATTAAAAAGTGTTGATTTTCCAACATTACTCTTCCCTACTATCAATACTGTCGGCATTTTTTACCTTCCTTTCAAGTGATACAACTCTTTCCGATTCTGCTTCTTCAGCGAGTTTCTTTATTTGTTCAACTTCCTCCTTTTTATTTTCACTTATTGTAATTTTATAAATCTCATTATCGCTTACTATTCTTAAAACTGTTCCGGAAACTTCTTCACCTATTGTTTTTGCTTCAACTACATGTGACTTAGGAAGAAAAGCCTCGATTTCATCGACTTCAACAATATAACCACTTTTAACTTCCTTGACAATTTTTCCTGTAATTAAATCTCCCTCTTTATAATTTTCCACAAATTTTTTCCATGGATTTTCTGTTGCTTTTTTAATGCTCAATCTTAATTTCCTTTCATTTTTGTTTAAATCAACTACTATAGCTTTAACCTTTTGCCCAGTTTTAACAACATCTTCCGGTTTTTCCACATATTTCCAGGAAAGTTCAGAAATTGGACAAAATCCACTAATTTCATTTTCTAAATCAATTATTATTTCAGAATTCAAAATGGCTCCAACAGTACCAGTAACAATGTTTCCTACTGGATATTTTTCTTCAATATTTTCCCATGGATCCCCTTTTACTTCTTTATAACTCAATGACAATTTTCTGTTTTCTTTGTCTATTTCTTTTACTACTACTTTTACAATATCTCCTTCTGAAACCACATCTCTTAATTTACCTGGCCTTCCCCAGAAAACTTCATTTATATGGACTAAACCTTCAATTCCTGGTTCTAAATTAACAAAAAATCCAAATGGCATGATTTTCTTTACAGTGCCACTCACAATAGATCCTACAGGATATTTTTTTTCAATATTTTCCCATGGATCTGGCATCAAAGCCTTTAAACTCAAAGTAATTCTCTTTCTATCCTTATCAATTTCTTTGATCAATAATTTTACTGATTGTCCTATTCTAAAAACATCTTCAGCAGTTAAAGAAGGATCATATGAAACTTCAGAATTTGGAACCAGTCCTGTTATACCTTCAGCAATTCTTACAAATGCTCCAAATTTTTCAATTCTCTCGATTATACCTTCTACAACATCTTCAGGTTTTCTTTCAGAATAAAATTTTTCTTTCATTTCATTTATTATTGCTTTTCTTGATAAAACAATATTAAGTTTTCTTCTTGAAGTTTCAAATTTAATAATTTTAAACTCGAGAAATTCTTCAGGAATTTTTTCTCCTTTTCTTATCAATGATTCACTCTGTGGTAAAAATGCTTCGATAACATTGTCTATAAGAACTTTATAGCCGCCTTTAATTGTCTCTTTAATTTTACCTAAGACTTTTTCTCCTTTTTCAAACTTTTCTTTTAGTAAATTTCTTGCATTTCTTAAGTAAACTCTCTTTTCAGATAAAAGTGCTGTTCCTTCTTCATCATTTATTTTTAATACAATTAAATTTAACTTGTCGCCAGGTTTATAACTGGCAGGTTCTTTAATCAGTTCATCGGATGGTACTACTCCTTCGCCTTTCCAACCAAAGTCTACAAATACATCTGTATCTGTGGTTTTTATAACAACTCCTTCTACCAAAGATCTTCCTTTAACTTCTTCAAACAAATAATTTTCTAACATTTTCTCAAAGTTGTTTTCCATACTACTGAATCCCTCCTAATTCTTTTATTCTATTAACGACTTTATTTACTAAATCATAAGGTGTTGAAGTACCACTTACCACACCTATTTTCTCAACATTCGATGGAATATCATCAATTTCGTTTTCTGTTTCTATATGAAATACTTTCGTAAATTTAGAAGCTATTCTTGCAAGCTTCTTAGTATTAGAACTATGTTTACCACCTACTACATATAGTATATCAACTTTTTTAGCAATTTCCATAGTTTCTTTTTCGCGTAAGATTGTAATATTACAAATGGTTTCTTCTACTAATAATTCTTCATAAACAGATCGCTCAGAAGTTTTTTCAACAAAATTTTTAAATTCTTCTTCAGACATTGTTGTTTGGCTTAAAATAGCGATTTTCTTTGTATTAACAGATACAGGTTCTAAAGAAATTATTGAATTTTTAGCATAACTTTTAAGAGCAACCATTTCTGGATGGTCTGGTTTTCCAAAAACTATTATTTTATATCCTTCTTTCTCTAAGTTTTCCGCCTTCTTAAAAAGGTTATAAACAATTCTACATGTTAGATCTTTAATTTTATATTTTTCGGACATTAATTGAATTTTTTCTTTTGGCAAGCCATGTGCACGCACTAAAAAAATCTCACCAGGCTGGTTGATTAATAATCCTAAATTTTTTAACTCATTCATTACTAACTTATTGTGAACAATATCATCGTCAGTAAAAACTTTAAATCCTTTTTCAAGCAGTGTTTTGGCTGTTTTCACAGCATTTTCAACTCCAAAACAAAAACCAATATTTTTAGCTACTATTATTTGCATCTTTCCTTTACCACCTCATAGATTATATCAACAACTTCTTCTAAGGTTAAGCCTGTAGAATCAATTAAAATTGCATCATCTGCTTTTGTAAGAGGAGCAATTTTTCTCTCACTATCTTGCTTATCCCTTAATCTTATTTCATTTAAAATATCTTCATATTTAACATTTATTCCCTTTTCCTTCAATTCCTTATATCGCCTTTTAGCTCTTTCTTCAGGACTTGCAGTTAAAAAGATTTTAACTTCCGCATCAGGAATAACAACTGTACCTATATCTCTTCCTTCAACAACTATATTTTCTTTTAGTGAAATTTCTCTCTGAATCTTTGTTAGGTATTCTCTAACTAACGGAATACTTGCAAATTTAGAAGCATATATACCCACTTCAGGCGTTCTAATTTCATCGGAAACCTTTTCACCATTAACATAAAACTGACCATTTCTAAATTCTATTTTTAAATTTCTAAGTTCTTCATTAATTTTCTCAATTGAATTTTCATCAATATTTTTACTTTTTAAAAATAAGCCTACAATTCTGTACATAGCACCAGTATCTAAGTAGTAAAAATTTAATTTTTTAGCTAAAAGCTTTGCAACTGTAGTTTTACCCGAACCAGCTGGACCATCAATAGCAATTCTACAAGGCATCTTATCACCTATTCTTCAAAGTTTTTCTTAACTTCATCTTTTTTAATCATTATAGAAAGTTCATCAAGTTGTTTCTTAGAAACCTCTGATGGTGCTCCAGTTAATTGACATACACCACTTGCAGTTTTTGGAAATGCTATTACATCTCTTATATTGTCAGAACCGGAAGCAATCGCAACCATTCTATCAAATCCAAAAGCAATTCCCCCATGTGGAGGTGCTCCCAATTGTAAAGCTTCAAGCAAGAAACCAAATTTTTCTTTTGCTTCTTCTTTAGATAAACCGATTAGTTCAAAAACTTTTTCCTGAATTTCCTTATTATATATTCTCAAACTTCCACCACCAAGTTCATTGCCATTTAAAACCATGTCATATGCATATGCCTTAATTTTATCAGGACTTTCATTTAAGTTTTTTGGTAAAGTAAATGGATGATGTCTTGCAACATATCTTTCTTCTTCTTTATCCCATTCCAAAAATGGAAAATCAACAATCCAAAGTGCATCAAAAGACTTCATTTTATCAGAAAAGTACTTTCTACCTATATTTAATCTTAAAGCTCCTAAAGCTTCGTTTAAAGTTTCTCTATTTTCATTGGCAGCTAATAACACTACATCACCATTTTTTAAATTGTAGTTTTCTTTTATTTGCAAATAATTCTTTAACAAAAATTTTGCAGTTGGAGAAATTATTTCTCCATTATCAACCTTAAACCAAAGAAGTCCACCTAAGCCAAATTTTTTCACAAATTCCTCATACTCAGAAGCAATCTTTCTACTAATTGGTATATTAGTAATAAAGCCTTTAACAGAACCTTTATTATCTAGTACATTTTTAACTATTTTAAATTCCGTATCTACGAATTCTTGGGTGAAATCTTGTAGTTCCATTCCAAATCTTCTGTCAGGTTTATCACTCCCATATTTTTCCATAGCTTCTTCATAAGTTAAACGATCAAATTTTTCTGGTAATTTAATTCCAACACTGTTATAAACAAAACGAATGAAATCTTCCATTAAATTCAAAATATCTTCCTCTTCGACAAATGACATTTCAATATCTATCTGAGTAAACTCGGGTTGTCTATCAGCTCTTAAATCTTCATCTCTAAAACACCTAGCAAACTGATAATATTTATCAAATCCTGAAATCATCAATAACTGTTTGAAAAGTTGGGGTGATTGAGGTAAAGCATAAAATTTTCCCCTCTGTAGCCTTGAAGGAACCAGAAAATCTCGAGCACCTTCAGGTGTACTCTTAGTTAGATATGGTGTTTCTATTTCTAAAAATCCATGTCTGTTTAAAAATTCTCTAGCGGCTTGAGCCATTTTATGTCTTAATATTATATTTTCTTTCATCTTTTCTGATCTCAGATCAATATACCTATATTTTAATCTCAATTCTTCAGATACTTTTTCTCCAGGGAAAAATGGTGGTATCTCCGACGAAGATAAAATATTAATTTTTGTAGCATATACTTCAATTTCACCAGTTGAAGTATTGGTTTTTGTTTCTTCAGGTCTTTCATTTACTTTACCTTCAACTTGGATTACATATTCTCTGCCTAATTTTTGAGCAAGAGAATATACAGGAGAATCTGGATTTACAACAATTTGAGTTTCACCATAACGATCCCTTAAAATAATAAACTTAATTCCACCCAAATCTCTTATTCTTGAAACCCATCCTGAAAGTATAACATTTTCACCAACATGACTTTTGTTCAACTCTCCACACGTATGCGTTCTTAACAAAATCCTCACCTACCTGTTTTGTATTTTTCCCAATCTTCTAAAAATTTTTTAATACCTACATCTGTTAAACTATGATTAAACATCTTTTCTAAAACGTTAAATGGAACTGTTGCTATATCTACACCTATCATAGCAGCCTGTAAAACATGCATTGGGTGCCTTATACTTGCTGCTATTATTTCAGTTTCAAAACCATAATTTGCATATATTGTTATTATTTCTTCAAGTAAATTAATTCCATCATTTGCTATATCATCTAATCTTCCAACAAATGGGCTAACATATGTTGCACCAGCTTTTGCAGCTAAAAGCGCCTGATTAGCACTAAAAACAAGTGTTACATTTGTCTTTATTCCTTCTGAAGATAGTATTTTCACTGCTTTTATACCATCAGGTGTCATAGGGATTTTAACAACAACATGCTGGTCAATTTTTGACAATTCTCTTGCTTCCTTTACCATTCCTTGCCAATCTAATGAAATTACTTCTGCTGAAACAGGGCCCTGAACAATTTGACAAATTTCCTTTATTGTCTCTTCAAAAGGTTTACCCTCTTTTGAAATTAAAGTAGGATTAGTAGTAACTCCATCCACTATACCCCATTCAACACCCTTTTTTATTTGTTCAATATTAGCAGTGTCTAAAAATATTTTCATATAAAAACCCTCCCTTCCTTTTATTTCAAACCAGTTCTTGCAATTCCTCTTATAAAATATTTCTGTGTGAATAAGAATAATATAATAACAGGTAATATTGAAAAGGTCGCAGCTGCCATTAATTGGTTAAACATTGTACCAACATCTGAACTAAAGTTTTGAAGACCAACTGGTAACGTTCTATATTTATCGCTGTTTGTCACTATTAAAACCCATAAGAAGGCATTCCAACTACCAACAAATTTCAGCAATGATCCAGTTATAATTACAGGCTTACTTAATGGTACAACAATTTGCCATAAAAATCTCCAATGTGAACAACCATCTATTTTGGCTGCATCAAACAACTCTCTTGGAATAGTTAAGAAATGTTGCCGCATTAAAAAGATAGCAAAAACACTGACAACCCAAGGCACAATTAAAGCATAATAAGTATCAATCCATCCAAATTTAGAAATTGTAATGAAGTTTGGAACCAGTAGAACTTCTCCAGGAACCATCATGGTTGCTAAAAATAGACCAAAGATAAAATTTCTTCCTGGAAAAATCATCCATGAAAATGCATATGCAGCCATTGAAGCTATTATCACTTCAAAAATTGTTGTTAAAGATGCTACAAGAACTGTGTTAATATAATATCTTCCAAAAGGTGCTGATTTCCATGCATCAACATAATTTTGGAATATGTTTGCAAGTGTTTCGCCAAATGAAAAAGTTAAGTCTACTTTTTCCAAATTATCATCACTTAAATATACGGGACTTACACCATCCAATTCTATTTCAATAACTTCACCATTTTTTACTCTAACTGCTTTAACAAATTCAGGAGCTTTTTCAATTTTCCATGCATTTAAAGAATCATTGTATACTTTCCTCACTTGATCCAAGTAATCGCTGTATATCATTAAATCACTTACCAATTTGTTTATTTCCTTAATATCTTTTGAATATGAATTTAGTTTCGATTTGAAAATCTTATAAGTATTACTATCGGTTAAAATACTATCTGTGTAAATCAATAAATCATTCAAATTTCCATTTTGCAAAAACTTTTTAAAATCAATATCATTATCAATCAAAACATTTTTAAATGAAACAATCAGACCTTTTAAGTCAATTAACTGAGATGTAGTTATGTTATATTTCTCTTTTAGATACGTATCGATTGATTTTGAGAAATTTTCAGGGATATTTTCATATCCATAGTTATCAATTACTTCCTTTAAAAGTTGTAAATCACTAAATTTTTGCAAAGAATTTTTTAATAATTCAAGTTTTTCATTTTCACTAATGGATTTAACTATTATTGGTTTATCTATATTTTTAGTTTGAATATTTTTGAAATATTCAAGTGTTTTTAAATAAAATTCGACTTTTTGAATCTCATCTTTAAAAACGTTCAAAACCTTACTATTATAAACACTTAACAAAGGATTATTACCTTCATATGCAAAGTCATACTTTTTCAATATGTTATAAATTTCGTAAATTTCGTCATCAGTCAAAACCAAAAACTTTCCAGCCTTAAATTTTACAATTGAATCTTTTAGTTCTTTTAATTCTTTTTCCTTTTCTTCTAAAAATTTTGAAAACTTTTCTTTCTCAATTTCATCTGTTATTCTTCTCTCAATAAAATTTCGAATTAATTGAATACCATTTAAAGCATTGTCAATTTTAGAATTTAAAGAGCTATTATAATTCAATCTTTGAAAATATGGATTTGGACCACTTTTAAAGAATAAGAATACACTTTCAAAGAATTTTTCAGGGTTATCTGTTGGAAAGTCGTTGAAATTATTCAATTCATTTATCCATTCATTAAAAGAATTTCTATCTGCATATTCTATATAATTAAAACCCATTGTATTGATTACTAAAGTTCCTCTATAAAACGGATCATCATCTACCACTATATTTAAAGTATTATTTTCTTCATCACTTGAAGAAGTAAAACTTAAAGCTTCACTTAAACTAATTCCTTTTACTGTTTTTACTGCTCCAAGTTTTACATTCACTTTAACTTCTCTATGAGTAAAAAAGTTTTTAGAATACCATTTTGGTGGCCATTCCTGAACCTCACTTGGCAATTTGAAAGAAGTAACCAACATCCAAGCAAAAGGTAAAATCATAACAACAAAACCAAAAGAAAGGAGTAAATATATTATTAGCTTCTTCACAATTATCACCTCACGAAACGTATTCTACAACTTTATTACCAACCTTGAATTGAATCATGGTAAATATCAAAATAAGTGCAAATAATAAATAAGCGGCTGCACTTGCCAATCCCATTCTTTGTTGTCTGTAAAATAAATCGAATACATAGTACACCATAGTTAATCCACTATTGTTATATGGACCAGGTAAACCATCGTATAAAACATAAATTTGTGCAAATACTTTGAAAGCACCAATTATTGAAACAATTAGAAGGAAAAATGTAGTTGGTGAAAGAAGTGGCCAGGTTATTTTTGTAAATTTCTGCCAAGAATTTGCTCCATCTACTTCAGCAGCTTCATAATAGAACTTATCAATATTCTGCAATCCTGCTAAAAATATTATTGCATTATATCCTAATTGTTTCCAAATTGAGACAATTGCTATAGTTGGAATAGTCCATTTTTCATCTTTTAACCACCGAATCGGAGAAACATTAAACCAAGAAAGAATATAATTAAGCAAACCAAATTCATCATTAAAAATCCATTTCCATACAAGTGAAACTGCAACAACCGAAGTAACAAAAGGAATAAAATAAGCTGTTCTAAAAAATATTTTGAATTTGATATTTGAATTCAATAAAACTGCAACAGAAAGTGACAAAGCTAAAGTAATTGGTACTGAAAGAAACACATAATAAAAGGTATTTGAAAGAGCTTTGAAAAATAAATTTTTGTCTTTAGCATCAATGAAAAAAGCAAAAAAACTTCTATCCCCAGCCATACCTGTTTCAATCAAAACGTAAATTGTTAAAATCAATGCTAAATTTATCCAAATATGTGATTTGAAGTATTTCATTTGGTCCTTTAAATAGAAATTAAATATTAAAATTCCCCATAAAATTGCAGTTGCAATAACAGAAGTAAAGTGATTCAAAAAGTTAAAAGCAATAAAATATGTAACTATTACAGCTAAATTAAGAAAAATAAATCTGTTTTTATGTTTTACAAAGCTAATAAATGAATAAATAGTCATAACAATCAAAATCGTAAGAGCAATGTATCCTAAAGAATAAATTAATCCATCTAAAAAAGAATATTTTGGTGGATAGTTAAATTCAAAAATTTGTTTGTAATTTTCAAGCCCATTAAAATAAGGGGTTTTCATATTTCTAAAATCCCATTTAAAAAAGCTCAAAACAAAAGAAAAACCCACAGGCCAAAAAACAAAAATTCCCAAAACAATAAAGGAGGGTAATAAAAACAAATATGCTAAAAGGGTTTCTTTAAAACGTTTCTTCTTAGCTGCTATCATATCCTTGCCTCCTTATCAAAAGTTATTTAAAATTCTATAGAATATAAGAACTAAGATCCTCATCTTCAATAATTCCTTTAAGTCTATCACGGACAAACTTAGAATCTACAACTATTTTACTTTCTATTTCGGGAGCTTTAAACATGACCTCTTCAAGAACTTTTTCAAGAACAGTGTACAGACGTCTTGCACCAATATTTTCAAGTTTTTGGTTTAAATTATGTGAAATAATTGCTATTTCTTCAATTCCGTCATCAGTAAATTCAAGTTCAACACCTTCTGTATAAAGTAAAGCTTGATATTGTTTGGTTAATGCGTTTTCAGGTTCTTTAAGTATCCTTACAAAGTCTGCTTTTCCTAAAGGTTCAAGTTCAACTCTTATAGGGAATCTTCCTTGAAGTTCTGGTATTAAATCGGTCGGTCTAGCAACATGAAATGCTCCTGCGGCTATAAATAATATGAAATCAGTTTTAACTGGTCCATATTTTGTACTAATTGTTGTACCTTCTACTATAGGAAGTAAATCTCTTTGTACTCCTTGTCTTGAAACATCGGGACCACTTCCAGAACTTGCGCCTGTAATTTTGTCCATTTCGTCAATAAAAATAATTCCTCTGTTTTGTGCAAGCGATAATGCCTCTTGAATGACTTCGTCCATATCCACTAATTTTTCTTCTTCAATTGGCAGTAATATTTTTTTTGCTTCTGAAACTTTCATTCTTCTTTTCTTTTTTTGTTTAGGTAGCAAATTTCCAAGCATATTTGATAAATCCATTCCCATATCTTCCATCTCTGGTAAACCTATAAAACCTATAGGTGAAGCTGAAGATTCGATTTCGATTTCTATTTCTTCATTATCAAGCTCTCCTGCTCTTAGTTTTTGCCTTAATTGTTCTCTTTTTTCGTTAATTTGTCTGCTTTCCTCATGATCCTGTGGTTTTTCTTGTATCCCAAAAATATTTGCAAATGGAATTTGTTGTTCTCTTCTTTTTGATGGAATCATGGCTTCTAATATTCTATTCTCAACATTTAATTTAGCTTTTTCTTCAACTTCTTTCATTTTCCTCTGTTTAACCATATTAACAGAAATTTCAACTAATTCTCGTATCATTGAATCAACATTTTTACCCACATAACCTACTTCAGTAAAACGTGTTGCTTCAACTTTTAAAAAAGGCGAACCTGAAAGTTGAGCCAATCTTCTAGCTATTTCAGTTTTACCTACACCTGTTGGCCCTATCATTAATATGTTTTTGGGTGTGATTTCCTTCCTCCAATTTTCTGGAAGTTTTTGTCTTCTAATTCGGTTTCTTACAGCCACAGCAACAGCTTTTTTTGCTTCCATTTGACCAACAATATATTTATTTAATTCTTCAACTATCTCTCGAGGTGTTAAATTATCGAAATTTCTCATTTTTTTACCTCCCATTAATTATAAAATTTACCAATTTTTAGGTATCCATTCATCGGTAGATGGAGTCACATAAAATAAGGACCATTTTTCGTTCATCAAATTTTCATAAACCTTTTCAACATCATTTTTGCTTACTTCTTTAATTCTTTGAATCAATTCTAAAGGCATCATGGGTTTAATATCATTAGTAAGATAATCTATAATCATATTAGTAAGTGTAGAAGTGCTCTCTGTTGAAAGTTCAAGTTTTCCTATCAATCTTTTCATTCCATAATCAAATAATTGATCAGTTAGTTTAAAGTTAGATAAAACTTCAAATAATTTAGAATGGAATATTTCTACTTTATCTTCTGATGTTGCTGCATATAAAGTAAAAAGTCCCCAATCCTTTTGAAACATATTCATCGTATATATATCATAAACCAAGCCTGACTTTTCTCGTATTTCATCAAACAAATATGAACTCATTCCACTACTCAACAACGTATTCAAAACCATTGCTGCAAATCTTTCTTCGCTTTGCAAAGAGAAACCAGGCTTTACATATAACAAATGAACTTGTTGAGAATTTTTTAAAATTTTTCCTTTTACTATTCCTGTATTCACCTTAGATTTGTATTTTATGGTTCGTATTCCACCAAAAATTTTTAATTCATCTTTAATTAAATTTAAATCTTTATCACTTATATAACCAACAATTATTACTTTAATATTTAATGGAGTATAATATTCATCATGAAAATTTTTAATTTGTTCCAAAGTTATGTTTTTAATTGTTTCTTCTTTACCAATAACTGGCTTCGAATGAGGACCATCCAATGCATTACTGTACATTAAATCAAAAACATTACTTACGGGATCTTCAAGATGAGATAAATATTCTTGATAAATTATTTGTCTTTCTAACTCTAAATCTTCCTTTCTAAATAGTGGACTAAAAACAATGTTTTTTAACACATCAAAAGTCTCATATGCATTAAAAGAAGGAACTTTTGCATAATATACTGTATTCTCTTTATCAGTCCATGCATTTAAAAATCCTCCAACTGATTCAACCTTTAATTTTAATGTTTTCATATCATATTTCTGTGTTCCTCTAAATGAAAGATGTTCAATAAAATGTGAAATGCCAGAAACTTCTTCAGGTTCAAAAACTGAACCAACTCCTACGTTAAAAGCAATAGTTACTGACCTTATATTTTCAATAGGATAAAAGTATAGTTCAATTCCTTCATCAAATTTATAGCACTTCATTATATCTCTCCTTAGACTTATTCTTCATCTGGTTTTTGTAATTGAATTCTTCCGTTGTCATCAACATTAATCACAATAACTTTAATACTATCACCAATTTTATATTTTTTAGTAAATGTTTTTGAATCTTTTCCTAATTTGCTAACATGTGCAAGGCCTATTTTACCAGGCAAAATTTCTACAAACAATCCATATGGTTCAATTCTAATTATTTTACCTTCGTAAGATTCTCCTACTTCTACATCTTTAGTAATTGTCTTTACATATTCAACTGCCTTATTTACCTTTTCCTGATCCTTTCCATAAACTGAAACTTTGCCTGTTGTATCATCAATTGAAATTTCCACATCATAATCTTTTATTATAGATTTTATAACTTTTCCACCAGGCCCAATTAATTCTCCAACTTTTAAAGGATCAATTTGCACATTAACTATCAACGGAGCGTACGGAGAAAGACTTTCCCTTGGCTTTTCAATTGTTTCAAACATAATATCAAGAATTTTCATCCTAGCAACCCTTGCTTGTTCCAAAGCCTTTTTCAAAAGTTCTTCACCAACTCCTGCAATTTTACAATCCATCTGAAAAGCAGTGATTCCTTCTCTTGTACCAGCAACTTTGAAATCCATATCTCCCCAATGATCTTCCAATCCTTGAATATCTGTAAGAACAACAGCTTTACCATTTTCAACAATAAGTCCCATAGCAACACCTGCTACATGTGTTTTGATTGGAACCCCCGCATCCATTAATGCTAATGACCCTGAACAAACTGTGGCCATTGAAGACGAACCATTTGATTCCAAAATTTCAGAAACAACTCTAATAACATATGGAAATTCATCTTCAGATGGAGCTACAGCTTTTAAAGCTCTTTCTGCTAAATGTCCATGTCCTATTTCTCTTCTACCTGGTCCTCTTAATGGTTTAACTTCTCCTACTGAAAATGGAGGAAAGTTATAATGTAGTATGAACCTTTTAGTGCCTTCCTCGGTTAAAGTATCAACTATTTGTTCCTCCATTGGTGCACCCAAAGTCACAATTCCTAAACTTTGTGTTTCTCCTCTTGTAAATAAGGCTGAACCATGTGTTCTAGGCAGCAAACCTAATTCACAACTTATTGGCCTTATTTCTTCAGGCTTTCTACCATCAGCTCTAATTCCTTCGTTAATAATTATTTTTCTCATGAGTTCTTTAGATTTTTCATCAAAGTACTCTTTTAAAAGGCTTTCCTGCACTTTTAATTCTTCTTCATCAATTTCAAAATCTATATTTTCAAATATCTTTTCCAAAATTTCATCTCTATATTCTTTCAATTTTGACGATCTTTCAAGTTTTTCTTTTATTAACAGCCTATTTCTTAATTCTTCTTCACTAAGTAGTTCTTCAAATCTTTTTAGCAATTCTTCATTTGGTTTTGGTTCTTCAATTATCATTTTTTCTACATTGAATTCTTTCAAAATTTCTTCTTCAAAACTTATTATTTCCTTTATTGCTTCATGTGCAACCATCAATGCCTTTACCATTTCCTCTTCGCTAATTTCTTTTGCTTCTCCTTCAACCATTGTAATAGCATCTTTACTACCTGCAACTACAATATCTAATTTACTGTTTTCAAGTTGTTTTTCAGTTGGAAAAACAACAAATTCTCCGTCAACATATCCTAATCTAACGCCAGCAACAACACCTTCAAAAGGAATTTTAGAAATGTTTAGAGCCAGAGAAGCAGCAGTAATTCCAGCAACATCAGCAGGTGAATCATTATCAACAGACAAAACAGTAACAATTAATTGAACATCGTTTCTTAAATATTTTGGAAATAGTGGCCTAATAGGTCTATCAATCAATCTTGAAGAAAGAATTCCTGACTCTGTAGGTCTCCCTTCTCTTTTTATAAAACCTCCAGGAATTTTACCGGCGGCATAAAACTTTTCCTGATATTCTACTGTAAGAGGGACAAAATCAATTCCTTCTATAACTCTATCTGATATATTTACAGTTGCTAGAACAACACTATCACCAAATTTTAACCAAATAGAACCTGCTGATTGTTTTGCTACTTTTCCATGCTGAACTACAAATTCTCTTCCAAATAATTCCTTTTTCCATTCTTTAACACTCATTTCAACACCTCCAAATTTCATTTATATTTTTACTTTCATTTCTTTTTTTCCGTTTTTTGTAAAAATCTGAAATTTCCATGTCTTTTTTGTATGCAAATAATTTTCTCTTAATACTTTAACTTTTATTTGACCTTTTTCGTAAATTATCTTATATAAATTGTACATTCCTTTTTTGTAATTATTGCTTATTCCATCATCTTCGTAATAATAACCGATAGCCTTGTCATTATAAGCACTTACTATTGCTGTAATATCACTTTCTTTTTCATCTACATAATTCATTACATCTTGGGTAGGTAAAATACTACCATCAATCAAAAAATGAGGAATTTCTTCTAAAGGTGTTTTAATTTCATGCCATCCTTTATTAAGAAATTTTCCATTGTTTAGATCTAGTGACCTTTTTGGCAAGTAAACAATTCGAATTTCCTGACCAGGTTTATAAACAGGGCAAACAATAATATTTCTTCCAAGCATAAATTGGTCATCTATAGAAAATGTTTTTTCATCAGATTCAAAATGAAAAAACAACGGAGAAAGCAACGGAAAACCCTTTAAAATGCCTATCATATATTCTCCATAAATATATGGAATCAATTTATATCTATATTCTATAATTTTCCGAACCAAATCTTCATATTCCTTTCCAAAAGCCCACGGCTCCTGTGGCCTTGTACCTAAAGCTGAATGATTACGGAACATTGGAATAAAACTTCCAAACTGCATAAATCTTATAAACAATTCAGCTGTTACATCTCCGTTGAATCCGCCTATATCACAACCGTTATAAAATACACCTACTAAACCTAAAGACATTAACCTCATCATTTCTAAATTTATATGTTCCCACCAACTATGGTTGTCTCCAGTCCAAACACCGCCATATCTTTGAACACCTGAGTACGCAGAACGAGTAATTAACATTCTTCTTTCGTTCTTCTCAAAACCTTCATATGAAGATCTTATCATATTCAAACCATAAACATTTTTTACCTTGTAATGAATGGTACCATCTAGATGAACAATTTCGTTTCCGCGATCACGTCTACCAATTTCACTAATATAGCCAGCTTTAATAGCTAAATTAATACCATCTTCTAACTTAACATCTTTTACTAATTCTTTAATTTCTTCTAAATCTTTTTCAGAAGCAAAAATAGAAATTTCATTCATATCGTTCCAAAAACCATCAATACCTTCTGAATGTAATTCTTTAACTTTTTTACTCCACCATTTTCTAACTTTTCGCTCTCTAAAATCAGGAAACCTTACCCTCCCAGGCCAAACAGCACCTTCAAAATCTTTACCTTTAGTATCTTTTAAGAAATATCTATTTTTACCCTCTTCAAATACTTTATATCCTTTTTCTACTTTCACACCTGGATCGATAATTGAAGATATTTTAAAACCATTTTTATGCAGCTTTTGTATCATCTTTTTGTAATTTTTAAAATTATTCTTATTCCAAGTAAAAACTTTATAATCGTCCATATAATCTATATCCAAATAAATCACATCACAAGGGATTTTCTTTTTTCTAAAATTGTTTGCTACTTCTAAAACCTGTTCTTCAGAAAAATAACTCCACCTACTTTGCTGATAACCAAAAGCCCATTTAGGAAAAGCAATATTCTTACCAGTTAAATATAGATATTCTCTTAAAATATCCTTAACTGTTTTTCCTATAATAATATATTGTTTAAAACCCGAACCTTTAATCTTAAAAGTGATTTCTTTTTTTCCTTCGCTATCTAAATCTATTTCAAGATAACCTGGATAATCAGTGAAAATACCATATCTAATATCTTTTGCAATAAAAATACTGAAAGGAAAGCTTTTATATAATGGATCTGCACCTGGATGGTGGGTATAATTATCTGTATTCCAAAATACATATTTTTTACCCCATCTATTGAATGAACCGACTTTATCTCCAAATCCAAAAACTTTGACATTTTGAAAAATTTTCCTAATTACAATTAATTCTCCTTCATTTTCGATAATCTTAAAATCCTCAAAAAGTTTATCAATTTTATATAAACCGTTACTTAAAGGCTTCAACTTTAAAACCCTGTTTTTATTTATTACTGCTTCACTATCAACATCAGGTCTTCCATATTCAATTTGATAAATCAAAAATATCCCTCCATTATATAATGATGTTATCTATAAGTCTTGCCTTCCCCACAAAAACTGCCAAAGCTACAATTACCTTTTTATCAATTTTACTAACAGGTTTCAATGTTTCTTCATCTACTATTTCAATATAATCTATTTTAAGTAAAGAATGATCTAAAATTTTTTTCATTTCCTCTTTGATTTTTTCAACATCTTTTATGCCAGATTCAATCATTTCCTTAGCTTTCAATAAAGATTTATACAATCTTGTTGCCTCTTTTCTTTCTTCAGGAGAAAGATAAGTATTTCTTGAGGACATAGCAAGTCCATCTTCTTCTCTAATAATTGGCATTTCAATCATTTCAACATCCATATTCAAGTCTCTTACCATTCTTCTCAAAACTCTGAATTGTTGAGCATCTTTTTGCCCAAAGTATGCTCTCGTAGGCTTCACAATGTTAAATAGTTTTGTTACAACAGTACAAACTCCTCTAAAATGTCCTGGTCTTGATTTACCACACAAAAATCTTGACAAATCAGTTTCTTCAACAAAAGTTGAATAATCACTGGGATACATTTCACTGACCTCTGGGGCAAAAACATAATCTACATTTAAATCTTTCAACAGTTTAAAATCTCTATCAAAATCTCTAGGATAAGAATTATAATCCTCATTAGGCCCAAATTGGGTTGGATTAACAAAAATACTAACAATTACTATGTCATTATCTACTCTTGCTTTTTTAACTAAAGATAAATGTCCTTCATGCAAATATCCCATTGTCGGAACAAAACCAATCGTTTTTTTATTTTCCAATAATTTCGTTGAAATTTTTTTCATTTCATCTATACTTTTTACTATCTTCATAACTTTGAAACTCCTTTCAAGTTAAAAATAATAATCAATAATATCATTTGGAGAAGTTACGGGAATTGCACCATTCTTAATTAGAAAATTAGGACCTTCTGAATTTTCACTAAAAATATCTCCCGGGATAGCAAAAACATCTTTTCCTAGTTCTAAAGAATACATCGCAGTAATCATAGTACCACTTTTTAATTTTCCTTCTACAATTAAAACTCCATCAGTTAATCCCGAAATAATTCTATTTCTCATTGGAAAATACTCTTTTTTAGGACCTTCCCATGGAAAATACTCACTAATTATACATCCAGAATTCAAGATTTTACTGTACAAGATCTTATTACTTTTTGGATAACAATAATTTACTCCTGAACCTAAAACAGCAATAGTATTACCCAAAGAACTCCAGTGTGCTATAGAATCAACACCTAAAGCCATTCCACTAACAATAACAAAATGTTGCTTTAAACCAGCAACAAAAAATTTCGTTGCTTTTTTACCATAATCAGTAATTTTTCTTGCACCTACAACTGCTAAGGATTTTTTATGTAATAAAGAAAAGTTTCCTTTATAAAAAAGGAAAAGAGGTGGATTCCACAAATTTTTTAAATTTTTTGGATAATCTTTGTCCCAATAAGTTACCAAATTAAATTCTTTTCTTTCTAATCCTTTTTTTATTCTTTCTAAATAAAATTTGTTTTCTTGAACTTTAAAAAATTCTTCTATTTCATATGATGGAATATTTTCTATTTGTTGAGCATTATAACCATTTTTAGCTAAAACTACAATTTCTGCTTTTGTCATTATTTTTTATAACTTTCTAAAACTTCTTTAATTTTATCTATAACGCCTGATTTTTTCCCTGGTAAACATTTATCAATGGCATCACCTTTTTTAACTATTGCATTGGCGTAACCTTCGCAACCTGGATAACCACAAGCACCGCAATTAATTCCAGGTAATACTTCAATAATTTTTTCAATTCTAGGATCCGCTTCTACTTTGAACTTTTCATTACTAAAAGCTAAAAAAATTCCAAACCCAAGTCCTAAAAGTCCCATAACCAGTGCTGAATATAATATTACCAATGTCAACACCTCCATTAAGAGTTTAATCCTTTTTTATTTTACCATATTTAAATTAGAATTGTTAGTATTTAATGGTATAATAATTGCGATATTTCATCTAAAGGTGATAGTATGAATATCTTATTTCATAGTATATTCTTTTCAGCAGCAACTTTTATTTCAAGAATTCTTGGTCTAGTTAGAGATGTTTTATTTGCTAAATATTTTGGAGCATCTTCGATTTTAGATGCTTATTTTATTGCTATAATGTTTCCTTTCTTTTTAAGAAAGGTATTTGGTGAAGGAGCAATGTCTTCTGCATTTGTTCCTTTATACTCAGAAATTACTGAAAAAGAAGAACGAGACAAATTTTTATCTTCAGTTATAAATGGATTTTCCTTGATAATCCTTTTAATTTTGTTGATTGTTTTTATTTATCCAAATTCAGTAGTAATATTATTTGGTTCAGGAGCACCTATAGAAACTAAAACCTTAGCAAAAAAACTCGCAAAAATAACAGCACCATCTATTTATTTTATTTTTTTATGGGCAATTTCTTACTCAATTTATAATACTAAACAGAAATTTTTTTTGCCGGCTTTAACACCGGCAATTGCTAATATTTCAATAATATTTGGAATTTTACTATCTAATAAATTTGGAATTTATGGTCCAAGTTTTGGTTTTTTACTTGGAAATATTTTAATGTTTATTTCTCTTTCAAAAAAAATATTTCAACACAAATATTATTTTACACTCTCTTATTTCCCTAGCTTTTTAAAACTATTTACTCCAGCATTTGCAGCTATGACTGTTTCCCAATTCAATACAATTGTTGACATGAATGTAGTATCTTATTTTGGAAAAGGTGGCATTTCCTATCTTCAATATGCTTCAAGATTTTATCTACTACCTTATGGTCTTTTTGCAGTTTCAGTTTCAACCGTAATTCTATCAAAAATTTCAAACAACAGAGAAAAATATTTAGAGCATTTAAAAGAAGCACTTATTTCAACTATGTTATTAACAATCCCATCTTCTTTGGGTTTAATTTTTCTTTCAAAACCTGTTATAAAATTTTTCTATGAACATGGTGAATTTTCCTCTAATGATACAAGAATTACAGCAATTGTTTTAATTGGTTATGTTATAGGTCTTCCTTTTTATGCTTTATATTCCACAATTTCAAGAAGTTTTCATGCAATGAAAAATATGAAAACTCCATTTTATGCCACTCTTATTGTCTCAATTTCTAACATTGTACTTGATATTTTACTTGGTTTAAAATACGGTCCTCTTGGTGTAGCTTTAGCTACAAGTATTTCTGGAATAATTGCTTTCGGATATTTATTGACCAAAATTAAAACATTTCCAATAATTGATACACTTAAAATTATTTTTGCTTCATTTGTTATGGTATTATCTATTAAATATACAAATTTTTCGGAAAGTGAGTTTTGGTTCTTCTTTCAAATTCTAATAGCGATCGTTGTTTATTTTGCTGTAATCTTCTTTTTTTATAGAAAAAGTATTTGGAGGTTTTTTATTGATAGGAGATAAAATATTAATCTTTGAAAAAATTGATAGTACAAATGAATATTTAAAGAAACATTATAAAGAATTGAATAACGGAACCGTAATTGTAGCTATTGAGCAAACTGCCGGTAAGGGAAGATATGGTAGAAAATGGATTTCTTCAAAAGGCGGTTTATGGTTTTCCATCCTTTTAAAACCTAAAAACATATTTTCAACATATTTTTTTACTAAATTGGCCTCTTTTACTTTAGTCAAAATATTAAAAAGATACAAGGTTTACGCTCGAATAAAATGGCCAAATGATATATTTGTTAACGGAAAAAAATTAGCCGGAATTTTAACCGAAGTAGTTTATGAAAAGTCAAAACCTGTCGCTTTAATTATAGGAATTGGGATCAACTTAAATAATCAAATCCCTGATGAGTTAAAAAGTATAGCAATATCTTTAAAAGATATTTTAAACAAAAATGTACAAATCTCAGGATTTTTAAAGCTTTTTTTAAAACGTTTTAATACGTATTATTTAAAGTATAGGAAAGCTCCATATGCATTGACAAGGCAATGGAAAAAATTGTTAACTTTTAAAGAAGGAGACTTAATAAAATTCAAAAACGCAAATTATACAATTGAAAAAATTGAAAATGATTATATAATTATTTCTAATGAAATAGAAAAGAAAAAAATTTTTAGCATTAGTGAACTTGAAGGAGATGTTAAAAGTGAAAATTGAATCAATTATAAAAAAATTAATAAATGAGATTCGAGAAACTGTAAAAAATTACGAAAGCAAATCCGTAGTTATAGCTTTCTCTGGAGGTCTTGATAGTACTGTTGCTAGTTTATTAGCAAAGGAAGCTTTAGGGCCTGAAAATATAGAACTCGTCAATATTGTATATGGTCCTTTTACTTATAATAGAAGTAAAGAAATTGTAAAAAATGCTGCAAAAAAAATGGGACTAAAACTTACTTTTGTTGAAAATTTAAAACAAAAAGAAATATGGAAATATGGTCCTTCTTGTAATATGTGTACTAAAACTGTAAAAATGGAATCAGTAAAACAATATGCAAAAGATAGGCTTGTTATTACTGGTTCAAATTCTAGTGATAGTTGGGGGAAAACTGGTCTTAAGTTATTCAACGGAATGTATGCTCCACTTGGAGACTTAGACAAACCTACGATTAAAAAGATTCTAGAATTTTTTTCATTTAAATTGGAAAGAATTGGAGAACATTCTGAGCGTGAAGGTTGTAAATTAAAACATCTACTTAAGATTATGACTAACTTAGATTATCATGGAAAAGCTGTTTCACTTTCAAATGAAATTTTACTTAATTCTTTACCAAAAAATATGGAAATTGCTAATGTTAAAATTATTGGCCCTTTATCTAAAAACATTGCAATAATTAATGTAAAACCAATGGTTGATAATATAGAAGAAATTGCAAAAAAAATTAGTGAAATAGATGTAATTGATGAAGTTATAATTGCCGACAAACCTCTCATTCTCCATGTAATCGCCAATCCATCAATCTATAGAGTAGAAGAATCTAAATATTGGATTCAATATGGAAAGTTACAACCAGAGTTTGCTGTACCTATAAAAATTAATTGGAAAGAATCGAAAAACAATAAATTAAGGACTATACATGTCGTTGGGGTGGAAGAATGGAAAAATTATCAGAAAGAATCAAAGCTATTGAACAACTCCTTGGATATGAATTTAAATCAAAAAAGCTCTTGCTCACTGCTTTAAGTCACACTTCTTATGTAAATGAACAAAAAAGAAAAAACAAAAATATACAATCATATGAAAGACTAGAATTCTTAGGAGATGCTGTCGTTGAATTACTTGTTTGTACAAGACTTTTTGAAAATTATAATAATTTACCTGAAGGAATAATGGCCCAAATAAAGGCAGCTGTTGCAAGCGAAGACGTACTTTCTGAAATTGCCAAAAAATTAGATTTAGGAACTTTTATCCTTTTTGGAAAAGGTGAAGAAACAAGTGGAGGAAGAAATAAAAAATCTATTTTAGCTGATGTTTTTGAAGCTTTAGTGGCAGCTGTATTTATTGATTCCAATAAAAATTTAGATGTTGTATCTCGAATCTTTCTTCCGCTACTTGATAATTACATAACTATGTATCTTAAAGGTAAAAAGATATTTGATTATAAAACTAAACTTCAAGAACTTACACAAGAAATTTTTAAAATACTTCCCGATTATCAGGTATCAAATGAAGGTGAGTTGTTTAAAGCTGTTGTTAGAATTAACAAAAAAATATATGGTAAGGGCAAAGGTTATTCGAAAAAAGAAGCTGAAAAAAAGGCAGCTGAAGAAGCTTATAAGAAACTTATAAAGGAGGGAATAAAAAATGAATGAAAAAAAATCTAAAAATTATGAAATCAATTGGGAAAGATACGAAAAAGCAATTTCAAATGTCTTAAAAAATTTTGTTGAACGTGGTTTCGAAGTTATAACAATAGAAGAAATTTGGTTTGAAACTTCTCTTCCTAAAGATTTAATTTTAGAAGTTTTTCAGAGAAGTAATTTAAAAATACCTAAAGAAATTAAAGAAATTAAAGACAAAAACTCTATCATATGGAGATCTGAAGAATAATGGTAAATACATTTTCAAATATTCTTCCCCCATTTTTTTTAATTTTAATTGGTTATGTTTTTGGAAAAATTTTTCCATTTGATATTAAAATAGTTTCAAAAATTTCTTTGTGGCTGTTAGCCACAACTATTGCATTTACATTTATAAATGACTATCCTCCATCTTTGGCAAATCTAAAAGATTATGGCATTGGAATACTTATTGTTTTCTTTATATCTTATTTATTTTCTAGATTTTCAAAAACTAACAGAGAAGTTATTCTAACATCTGGAACATATGTTAATTCCGGATATTTAGGATATCCTATTCTTTTTTCGCTTTGGGGAGAAAAAGCAATGTCATTTGGTGTTATATATGCAGCACTTAACACTATTGTAGCTTCATTATTTTTACCTATTTTTATTGGAGACAAAGTAAATTTCAAAAATATTTTCAAATTACCTTATATTTATGTAATTACAATTGCCTATGTTCTTGGAATTAATGGCATTAGCTACAAAATGCTACCAAATCCAATATTTGAAACAATTGTAATGATAAAAAATTCAGCTATCCCTATTTTACTTTTGTTTGTTGGATTATCTTTGTCTAGAATTAAATTTGAAAAATCTTCTTTTAAAGATGCTTTTTATAGTACTATTCTTAGATTAATTGTTATTCCAATTTTTTCGCTAATCTTTGTTTATTTTTATAAAATGGATTCAGAGTTATCTAAAGTTTTTGTATTAGAAAGCTCCATGCCTACAGCTGTAAATAGTGTGCTTTTAATTGATGCTTTGAATGGTAATACATCTTTAATAAGCTTTACTGTATTAACCACAACTTTATTTTCTATAATAACTATTCCAATCTGGGCAATGATTTTAGATAAATTATTTTAAATATTCCTTCTTAATTAATATCAAATGTTTATTCTTAATTAATTAAAAATTTTTTCAAAATTCTTTATAAAATATACTTTATTTTTTCTAAACTTTGTGATATAATTTACATGTAGAAGACCATAGTTTAGATTAAAACATAGCAATTTTAAAAATTTTCTTTATTAAAATGTGAAAAAAATCTTTTTTTTATTTAGAGGAGGGGTACGATGGTAAAAATTCTTATAAATGATAAAGAATATGAAGTCCCTGAAAACTCTACTGTATTAGAAGCTGCTCAAAAAGTTGGATTTAAAATTCCTACTCTTTGTCACCATCCTGAACTTGAACCAATTGGTGCTTGCAGAGTTTGTGTTGTTGAAATTGAAGGCGCAAGAACTCTTCAACCTGCATGTACAACAAAAGTATATGATGGAATGAAGATAAAAACAAATTCAGAAAGAGTTTCTAATGCTATAAAATTTAATCTATCCTTAATAATGGCAAATCACCCAAATGATTGTATGTATTGTGAAGCAGATCAAAGATGTGAACTTAAAAAACTTGTTCATATTTATGATGTTAAACCACTTTTCCCTCCATCCGAACTTAGTGATATTTTTGATGACAGTAGTCCTTCTATTCAAAGGGACCTTTCAAAATGCATAAAGTGTCAAAGATGTGTAAGAGTATGTAGTGAAATTCAGGGAATGGAAATTTATTCAATGGTTGAACGTGGCTATAAATCAATTCCTCAAACAGCTTTTGACAAACCTGTTTATGAAACTGATTGTATTTCTTGTGGTCAATGTTCATATCTTTGTCCTGTTGGAGCAATTTATGAAACCCCAGATTGGAAAAAAGTATTAAGAATCTTAGAAAAGAAGGAAAAAATCCTTATTGCTCAAACAGCACCTTCAGTAAGAGTTGCTATAGGTGAAGAATTTGGAATGGAACCTGGTTCAATAAGTACAGGAAAAATGGTAGCTGCTATTAGAAGATTGGGTTTTGATTACGTTTTCGACACTAATTTTGCAGCAGACCTTACTATAATGGAAGAAGGAACAGAACTTATTCATAGATTAAAAGAAGGCGGACCCTTCCCAATGTTTACAAGTTGTTGCCCTGGATGGATTAATTTGTTAGAAAAACAATACCCTGAATTTATTAAAAATGTATCATCAGCTAAATCTCCACAACAAATGATGAGTAGTGTTGTTAAAACATATTTTGCTAAAAAAATAGGAGTAGATCCTGAAGATATAATAATGGTTTCAATAATGCCTTGTACAGCTAAAAAAGATGAAATTACAAGACCTCAACAAAAAATAAAACTTGAAGATGGAAGAGAAATTAAAGTTACTGATTACGTTATTACAACAAGAGAACTTGCAAAATTAATCAAATTTAAAGAAATCAACTTTGCTGGTCTTCCTGATGAAGATTATGACAATCCTTTGGGAACTTCAACAGGTGCAGGTGCAATTTTTGGTGTTACTGGTGGTGTTATGGAAGCAGCACTTAGAACAGCATATGAGATACTTACAGAAGAAAAACTACCAAAACTTGAATTTAACGCTGTAAGAGGTCTTGAAGGAATTAGAGAAGCTGAAATTGAAATAAAAGGGAAAAAATTTAAAGTTGCTATTGCTCATGGTACTGCAAGTGTAAAAAGACTTCTTGATGATATTAGAGACGGTCGAAGATATTATGACTTTATTGAAATTATGGCTTGTTTAGGTGGATGTATCGGTGGTGGCGGACAACCTAAGAGTCTCGATCCTGATATTATTCAAAAAAGAGCTAATGCTATTTACACAATAGATGAAAGAAGCACATTAAGAAGATCACACGAAAATCCAGATGTACAAAAATTATACGCTGAATTTCTTGAACATCCTTATAGTCATATTGCTCATGAATTACTACACACTTACTACACAGATAGATCCAAAAACAAAAATAAAGTTTTATCAGATTAATTATTAATTGAATTTTATTAAAATTAAATATTTCTTTCTGAGGTGAAGGGATTTAATCCTGACACCAAGGAAAGGGGAAAAAGTTATAGGGACAATATTCCCCCTTCCTTGGTGCAAAAATAGGAAGGGGGAATTTTTTTGGAAAGATATTATTCAGTGGATATTGTTATTAAAGATAGAAACCTAGCATATGGCAAAGTTAATGAATTACTTCATGCCTATGCAAAGTACATAAAATTAAGAGTTGGTTATCCATTGGAATCAGAAAATATGGCAGTAATTTTTGTCATCTTCAAAGCTAATAACGATATTCTAGGCGGATTTACAGGAAAACTTGGACAGATTAAAAATGTAAAAGTAAAAAGTATACCTCTAACATAAGGAGTGGAAAAATGTACATATTTATAAAAGAGAAAGAAAACTTAAAAACTTTCATTGACGAAGAAAAAATTATTGATCTTTTAAAACAAAATGTAAAACCTGATAAAACTAAAGTTAGAGAAATTCTACAAAAAGCAATTTCAAAACAAAGACTTCAACCAGATGAGGTTGCTACTTTATTAAATGTCGAAGACAATGAATTATGGGAAGAAATTTTTGAAGCAGCTAGAACTTTAAAAGAAAAAGTTTATGGTAATAGAATAGTACTTTTTGCGCCATTATACATTGGTAATGAATGTGTTAATGATTGTGTATATTGTGGTTTTAGAATTTCCAATAAAGAAGTAGTAAGAAAAACACTTTCAATGGAAGAATTACAAAAAGAAGTAAAAGCTTTGATTTCTAAGGGACATAAAAGATTAATTGTAGTATATGGAGAACATCCAAAATATTCTCCTGAATTTATGGCCAAAACAATTGACCTAATTTATAATACAAAACTTGGAAATGGTGAAATTCGTAGAGTTAATGTTAATGCTGCCCCACAAACAATTGAAGGATATAAAATCATTAAAAATGTTGGTATAGGTACTTTTCAAATTTTCCAAGAAACGTATCATCTACCTACATACCGAAAAATGCACCCTAGAGGGCCAAAATCGAATTTTGCTTGGAGATTATATGGTTTAGACAGAGCTATGATGGCCGGAATAGATGATGTTGGAATAGGGGCATTATTTGGTTTATATGATTGGAAATATGAAGTGATGGGATTAATTTACCATACAATCCATCTTGAAGAAAGATTTGGAGTAGGGCCTCACACCATTTCATTCCCTAGAATTGAACCAGCAGTGGGAACTCCAATTGCGCAAAGACCTCCTTACCAAGTTAATGATGAAGACTTCAAAAAACTTGTTGCAATTTTAAGACTTTCGGTTCCTTATACAGGTTTAATTTTAACTGCTAGAGAACCAGTAGAATTAAGAAGAGAAGTATTAAAATTAGGTGTTTCTCAAATTGATGCCGGATCAAGTATAGGAGTTGGTTCATATTCTGAAACTGATCCAGAGGTGATTAAAAAAAGCCAATTTATCTTAGGTGATACTAGATCTTTAGAAGAAGTTATTTATGAACTTCTCAAAGAAAATTATATTCCTTCTTTCTGTACAGCATGTTATAGAGCTGGTAGAACTGGAGAACATTTCATGGAATTTGCTATTCCAGGTTTTGTAAAAAGATTTTGTACCCCAAATGCACTATTTACATTAAAAGAATATTTAAACGATTATGCATCTTTAAAAACACAAGAATTGGGAGAGAAAATAATTCAAAATGAATTAAATAAAATTACAGAACCTCAAAAATCTTCTATTATAAAAGGATTGGAAAAAATAAATTCAGGTGAAAGAGATGTCAGATTTTGAAAAATTAAAAGAACTATTAGAAAAGATATCAGTAAAATATAACTGTAAAATTTGGATAGCACAAAAAATCGGAAAAAGAATTTCTTTTATAAACAAGTTAAAAGCAGGAAAAGAATATTTTTTACCACCAAAAATACTTTGGGAAAATGAAAACTTTGTGATATTTTCAGAAAATTTAAATTCATTAGATGCGGAATTACAACAATTATTGAATGAGGTGATTGACATTGTCAGAAATATTAAATAAGTTAAGGTATAGAAGAGATTCCATAACTATTGAGGATTTGGTTTTCCTTCTTTCTACAAATAAATTTGATGAAAAATTATTTGAAATCGCTGATGAAATTAGAGAAAAATATGTAGGTAATGAAGTACACATAAGAGCAATTATTGAATTTTCAAATATTTGTAGAATGGATTGTTTGTACTGTGGACTTAGAAATGAGAATAAAAATTTAAAAAGATACAGAATGACCCCTCAAGAAATTTTAGAACGCGCAAAGCTTATAGCCGAAAAGGGTATCAAAACAGTGGTTTTACAATCTGGAGAAGATCCATATTATAATACCGAAATTATTAAAAATCTTATTATTGAAATAAAAAAATTGAATCTTGCAGTTACACTTAGTATCGGCGAAAGAGATTTTGAAGAATACAAAATCTGGAAAGAAGCAGGAGCAGATAGATATTTAATGAGGCATGAAACAGCTGATCCAATATTATATAAAAATTTACATCCTAGTGATACTTTTGAAAACAGAAAAAATCATTTAATAAAACTCAAAGAACTAGGTTATGAAATAGGTGCCGGTTGTATGGTTGGACTTCCAGGACAAGGACCATTAGAATTAGCAAAAGATTTAATTTTCTTAAGAGAAATAGATTCCGATATGATTGGAATTGGACCTTTTATTCCTAATCCTGATACACCTTTGAATAGAGAAAAAGGCGGAGATTTAACAACAACATTAAAAATGATCGCTTTATCTAGGATTTTAATTCCTACTGCCAATATTCCTGCAACCACTGCTATGGGAAGTATACATCCTTTTGGAAGACAAATGGCCTTAAAATGCGGTGCAAATGTAATAATGCCAAATTTAACACCAAATCCTTACAGACCAAACTATACTCTATATCCCAACAAAATTTGTTTGTTTGAAGCAGATACTGCATGCATAGATTGTGTAAGAGGAATGATTAAAAGTTTAAATAGGGAAGTTGGAAAAACTCATGGGTTCAGAATAAAAACTCTACTAAACTATGAAGCATAAACTTTTTGCCCATTTATAAAAACAGCATTAATTGATGAAAGCAACTTGTCATTATAGACCACAAAATCGGCATTGTAATCTGGTTTTAATTTTCCTATTTTTTCATTAATAATTTCACCTGAAGCTTCGGTATATAGTTTTATAGAATCTTCAAAAGAAAAACCCATTTTAAAGGCGTTTTCTAAAATATATTTAGGTTCAAATGGAGACACTGGTGCATCGCTTGAAAAAGAAATTTTTATTCCATCATTATACATTTCCTTAAAAGGATAAAACAAAACGTCATTTAAAGAAATATTTTTAAGAATTTCTTCATCTTCAAAATAAAAATGCGGCTGAACTGAAAAAACAAAATTTTTAAGTCTTGAAAAATCCGATTTCTTTATTAATTGAGCATGTATTATTCTATGCCCGAAATTTTTACCAAATAAATCTAAAACTCGTGTTAATGCTTCATCGCCTATAGCATGAACGCAAACTTGCAAATTATTTTTATTTGCAAAATCAACTATTTTAGAAAAGTTACTTGCAAGTACAAATTTCCCAAAATTTTTTGTGTTTTTATATGGTTGTGATAAAAAAGCAGTTTTTCCGCCTAATGATCCATCAGCAAATAATTTAATTCCAAATATTTTACTTATTCCATATTCGCCAAATTCATAATTCCAAGGATCTGTAGCATATAATTTTTCAAATATTCTCAATTTACTAGTTTTAAGAAGCTTTGTTAATGTTTCAAATCTCAATCCGTGAAAATCATCAGAATGAACACTGGTAATACCATGCTTTATAAATTCCTTTTCAGCATTTTTGAACGCTGATACGTAAAAATCCTCAGGAAGAAGCGTCCAAACTTTTTCAATTTCATCTTCATAAATTAAATAATCTTTAAAACCCAATTCTTTTTGGGCATTTTTATTTAACCATGCTACATGTCCACATTTTCTAATCAAAATTATTGGTTTTGTTATTTCATCCAAAATACGTATATTTTCAGGAAGTTCTTCCCACCCTCTACCAATAATAATATTTTCTTTTGAGCTAAATATTGTTTCGAAAGAAAAATTTTTTAAATCTAACGAAATTTTCTTAATACCTACACCTAGTACATGTGCATGAGAATCAGAAAAACCTGGAAGGATATATTTACCTTCCAGGTTAATGATATTATCATCAATTGTACACTTTTCTACAAACTTACCGTTTTTAATACAAAGATCTTTTTTTACAAACTTACCATCAAGCCATATATACGCATTCTTTATAATCATGATAAAAGAGCTGTTAACTCCACTAGTTCCATATTTAAAGATTTCTTTTGTTTCAATACCTCATCAAGTTTTACGGGTACAATTTTCCCACCCTGAAGAGCTGTCATCACATAACTTGTTCCTCTTTTCAAATATTCAACTGCAGCAACACCCATACGTGAGGCCAAAAGCCTATCGAAGGCTGTTGGTGAACCTCCTCTTTGAATATGACCTAATATTGTTATTCTAGTTTCATAACCAATTCTGTGTTCTAGATGTCTTGCAACAGTGTATGCACTTGCTGCACCCTCAGCAACTACAACTATACAATTTATTTTTCCTCTTTCTCTTTCTTTTAAAATCTTTTCTCCTAGTGCTTCATAATTGACAGGAATTTCAGGTATTACAATTGCTTCTGCACCAGTTACCAAGCCAGACACAGTTGCAATATATCCAGAAGATCGCCCCATAACTTCAACTATAAATGCTCGTTCATGAGATGAAGCCGTATCTTTAAGTTTTTGAATTGCGTCTACTACAGTATTTAAACAGGTATCTACTCCTATGCTCATGTCAGTAAAAGCAATATCGTTGTCAATAGTACCAGGAATTCCAACAACAGGTACCTTTTGCTCTTCTTCTAAGAACATTGCTCCATGTAAGCTTCCTTCACCACCAATAACTACTAAGCCTTCAATTCCATGTTTTGCCAAAATTTTAGCTGCTTGGGCACGTGTTTCTTTTCTTACAAATTCAGGACATCTACTGCTTCTTAAAATAGTTCCACCTTTTTCCATTATTCCTCCAACAGAGGAAAAATCCATATCAATAAAATCCTCATCTAAAAGACCAGCATATCCTCTTTTAATTCCTACAACTTTTATATCATTTCTAACAGAATATCTGACAACGGCTCTAATAGCGGCATTCATTCCAGGTGCGTCTCCTCCGCTAGTCATAACAGCAATTTTTTTCATCAAATCTCCTCCTCTTCAAAGAAATATTTTTAATTAGCCTCCTGAAATTTGTTTTTTCTTAATTTTTTGAAAATATTATTCTTTCCCTTTTATCTTTAAAAAGAG
>JASKLO010000045.1 GCA_030153605.1 Thermosipho sp. (in: thermotogales) | reverse complement strand
CTTCTTTTTTCAAATATCCTCTAAAATCTGGATGAGCAATTGAAATTAATTCTTCCGCTCTTTTCTTTACAGATTTTCCTCTTAATCTAACTGCGCCCCATTCTGTTACTACATAATCAAGTTCTTGCCTTGGAACTGTTATAGGAGAGCCTTCAGGAAGCAAAGGAACTATGGTTGACACAGTTCCTTTTTTTGCAGTTGATCTAATAGCAATAATTCCTTTACCACCTTTGCTCATTACAGCACCTCTATGAGTATCTAGCTGCCCTCCCGTCCCACTATAATGATTAGTTCCAATTGCTTCAGAACACACATTTCCGGTTAAATCAACCATTAAAGCGGTATTTATACTTACCATTTTTTCATTTTGACTTATCACATATGGATTATTTACATACTTTCCTCTTAGAAATAAAATAGCCGGATTATCATCGATAAATTCATACATTCTTTTTGTTCCATATGCAAATGTACATATGAATTTTCCTGGCCAGAGTGTTTTCTTTTTATTAGTAATAACTCCTTTTTCAAACAAATCAATCATACTTTCTGTAAACATCTCAGTATGTACTCCCAAATCTTTTTTACTTTCCAAAAATTCAGCTACTGCGTTTGGTATTCCACCAATTCCAAGCTGTAAAGTTGAACCATCTTCAATCAAATCAACTATATTTTCTGCAATCTTTTGTTCAAGTTCTGATGGATTCAAAAGCTGTACTTCTGGAAGTTCATAGTCTACTTCAACAATGTAGTCAACATCTGAAATGTGAATATGGGTATCTCCATGTGTTCTAGGAGCATTTGGATTAACTTCCAAAATTACCTTCTTTGCTCTTTCTACTACATCTTTTTCATATACAACACTTGCTGATAAAGTTAAAAAACCTTTTGAATCCATAGGAGAGGCGACCCCAACAAAAACATCTATTTCATCATATGCATCAAGTAAATTTGTTCCTGCTTGATGAAGATTATTGGGAACATAAAAAGTTGTACCAACCTTTTCCTTAAAGGCATTTCTATTAAATGGGCCAAAAAACCATGAATTGTTTATAAATTTTCCTTTATATTCTTCTTTTGAAAAGCATTCGTAATCTTCAGTATTAAGACAAGTAAAAACTTCAACATTTTGAGATGAAGATTTATGCAAATTTCTTAAAAACAACTTTGGTTCCATGGGAGTCATTCCTGCAACTACAACCGAATTATCTTCAATTATGCTTAATATATCCTCAATTGAAACTTTTTTTGAATTGTAAACATCTTTCCAATTCATATTACCCCTCCAATCCTCCCTTTAAATATCTAGAAAATTTCATCAAAAACCTTATTATATCTGCTTCGTTTACTTTATCTTTCATAAGTAGTTCTTTTCCTAAAAAATGTCCCAATCCCATTAGAAATACTGCAAGTTCTTCAGCGTTATAATCAAGAATTTCTTTTTTATTCATTGCCTCTTTTAATGGAGTAATATATGAATTCTTGATTTTCTCATAATATCTTAAGGCTATTGATTTATCGATAAACTCACTTTCCCTTACAATACGATACATATTTAAATGATGGCTAAAGAATTTTAAAAATGCATAGAAACCTGCAAGTTCTGCGTCTAACCTGTTATTAAATTTTTGAACTGCAAGTTTTACAGAAAGTCTCAAATTTTTATTTGTTCTTTCTACTAACTCAACCAATATGTCTTTTTTCGTAGAAAAATAAAGGTAAAAAGTTCCCTGGGCAACTGAAATTGAGTTTGTTATGTCAGATATCTTGGTCTTAGAGTAACCATTTTTCCCAAAAAGTTCTTCTGCAGCTATCAAAAGTTTCATTTTGGTTGTATCAATATCAATATTTACCGGTTGATATCTGAAATCAAATACGTCTGGTGAAAAATCATGGGATTTGTTCCCAAAGCCGTGTTTTATAAATTTAATAAGCTCTTCAAAGTCAATTTTTTCTTTTTTCCAGATTACATGGTAAATCACACTAAATCTTACAGGACCCCAAAAATATATAAACTCCTGTTTGTTTTTTACAAATTCTTTTGAAAGGTCAAACAATATTTCTTCAAACTTCTCATCTACCCAGGTATGAATAAATTCTGCTTCGTGTAAAACACTGATTAATTCGAAGTTTTCTTCTGCAAAATTTATAAATTGTTTTACAATTGATTCCTTTGTCCCTGGTTTAATTACCTTATTTATCTTTTCAAAAATTTTGTTTACAATGTACCTAAACAACGATTCCTTGTTTTTAAAATATTGATAAAATGCACCAACACTTATTCCCGCATTCTTAGCAATTTTGGAAATAGAGACATCGTTATAACTGTTTTTGGAGAAAAGTTCGTATGCAGAACTTATAATCTTTTGTCTTGTTTCTTTTCCATCAGCTCTTGTTGGAACTCTCCTCAACATAATCACCCCATCTAATTATTCCTGCATTCCAGGTCCAGCCTACACCTGCACCTACCATAACTATTACTGAGCCATTTTTAATTTTCCCGCTTTTTAGTCCTTCAACAATGGATATTAATTGATCATTTTGACCTATATGGCCATAATTTTCTAAGTAGGTAGTTTGATTTTCATTTAATCCAAGCTCTTTTAAAACTTCTAAATGTGCTGAACGTTTAAAATGAAGAATAGCAAGATAATCAATATCTTTTCTTGAATAACCACTTTTTTCCAATGCTTTATCAATCACTTCATAAAAATTCTTCAATGTAACTTTAGAAAGTTTTTCTTTAAATCTCTCTGGATCAGGAATATGGAAATAAAACTCATCAACATCTTCTTTTGATGGAGGCCATTTTTTTGAACCAAAGACTGGAACAATAACTTCTTCAGAAAAATCTCCGTCAACTATTGAATGAGTAGAAAGTACAACATTTTTTCCTGCATTTTTTCTTAAAATTACCGCCGAACCTCCTGCTCCTATGTCAAACATGAAAGACGTTGGCTTGTAATTATAGTTGATCATATCTAAATTTCTGTATCCACTAACAAGAAGAATTGTATTTATCTCACTACTTGCAATTAAAAGAGATTTTGCAACCTCCATCCCAACTATCATAGAGCCACACATTGCTTCCATATCAAAACTCCATGCATTTGTAGCACTTATTTCATATGCTACTTTTACACCAGCAAGCCAATTGGGGTAATCTTTATGTTGAGCACCATTCCAAATAACAACATCTATTTCTTTTGGATCTATTCCCGCATCTTCAATGGCATTTTTTGCAGCCATTATCCCCATATGACTTGTAGTATCCTTTTCTGTAGGGATTGGTTTTTTTACAATTCCCATTTTGTCTTTAATTACAAATTCAGGAAGGCCGGTTATTTTAGCTAAATCTTTATATGTTAAAAATTTTTCCGGTAAGTAAATCCCCATTCCTATAATTCCAACATGCATAATTTCACCTCTTTAATGTGAATCATATCTCAGATTATGAACCCTTTAATTAAAGATACCCATAGCTCCTTTTTTTCAAAGAATAAACCATGACCTGCATTTTCCACACACACAAGTTCTGAATTTTTTATCTTATTTTTCAACTCCAGCATTTCTGAATGCGGGGTAATCACATCTTCACTACCTGAAATTAAGAGAGTAGGACTCTTAATTTTAGAAATTTCTTTAGAAACATCAAATGTTTGATTTGTTGAAATTAGCTTATAAAGAGATTCAAACCATTCTTCAGTAAGTGCTTTTTTAAATAATTCTTTTCGTTCCTCAAGAAATTTCAGATTCTCTTCATAAAATGTTTTTCCGTAAATAAAAGGTAAGGATAGTTTGTAAAAAACAACTGGATCTTTTATTTTTGTAGTATATTCCCAAATATCGCCAACTGCTCTTAAAAAATTCCCAACTTTCGCTGTTGTATTTGATATCACCAGCTTGTCAACAATTTCTGGTTTATTTATTGCAAGTTTTAAAGTTATCTGTCCTCCATAACTTAAACCTACAATATTGTAAGGACCTGAATTTAAGTGTTCTAGTAAAGAAACCATCCCTTCAACTTGTTTTTCTATTGTATAGTTTCCTTCTATTTTCATACTTTTGCCTTGATCATAAAAATCAAACACTATCACTTTAAAATATTTCGAAAATTCACTAATATGCCACTTCCAGCTATTTGTATTCATCATTATTCCATTTGTTAGTACCAGTGGTTTTCCTGTTCCATAAACCTCATAATAAATCCCATTGTAAACTGGCATTTCATCACCTCATTCTAAAATCTGACTCACCTTTCAGATTAATTGTATCAAAATTCAAATTCAAAATTATAATCTTGTTTTTTCATAAATTTCTTCTTACAATATGATTATTAAAAAAATTCTTCAAAAATCATCTGTTTTTATTCATTTTCAAATTCATTCTTACGAAAATTTTTTCATCAATTAATTTTAAAGATATAATTCATCTGAATACAATCACATAATGATATAGTTATTTTTATCTCAGCTAATATATAAAAATGTCAATAACTTTTAGAACCAAAATAAGATGTTCATCAAAAACAAAAAAACTATAGGAAGGCACATCAGAAAATACATTTCTGCTCCTCAAATTTAAACCAAATACAAAACACTTTAAAATTAAAATTAAGCATTTTCATTTTAGTTTTGTTTTTTAATAATTATATGTTAAAATATTATTACCCATATTAACAGTCATATTAATTTTTCTCACAAGGAGGATGGTATATATATGGAAACTTTGAAAGTCAGCTCAAAGTCAAATCCTAACAAAGTTGCTGGAGCAATTGTAGGCTCTCTCACAAAAAATGAAAAACTTGAGATTCAGGCAATAGGTGCAGGGGCAGTAAACCAAGCATCCAAAGCTCTTGCAGTTGCAAGAAGATTTTTATCAGAAGATGGTAAAGATCTTTATGCAGTACCAGGTTTCATTGAAGTTGAAATCGATGGTGAAACAAGAACTGGAATTTCTTTTAAAGTTTATTTAACTACTAAAAAGGCTGAGTAATTTAGTAAAGTGTTCTACTTGTTTAACTGGTTTAATTTTAAAGTTAGAGATTTTGCAACTTTGGGCGAAAAAGCAAGAACAAAAAAATAAAAAAATTCGCCGGTTGTATTTTTTTAAAATGGAATTATTGAACATTAATATTTTAATTACTGGGTGCTTTTTGCACCCTTTATTTTAGGAGGTAGAAACATGAAAGTTGGTGGCCAAGCAATAATAGAAGGCGTTTTAATGATGGGAAAAAGAGTTGCTATAGCAGTTAGAAATAAAGAGGGAAAAATTGTTACAGAAAGCCTTGGGAAAATTAAAAAGACTAAATTTCTTAAAGTACCATTTCTTAGAGGATTCTTTAGTTTGTATTATTCAATATATTACGGTTTTAAAGCGTTAGATAGGTCAGCTGAAATTTCTTCTGGAGAAGAAATGAAAAAATCAGACACATTTTTTTCTATTTTACTAGCTTTGGTTATAGGTATTGGAATTTTTGTCTTGTTGCCTGTTTGGTTAACAGGTCTATTGGGAGTTAAAAATAATGAGTTTTTATTTTCTTTAGTAGATGGTTTTATTAGACTTGCATTTTTTCTTTTATACGTTTGGATTATATCATTCATGAAAGATGTTAAGAGAGTTTTCCAATATCATGGTGCTGAACATAAAACTATTCATGCGTATGAACATAATGAAGAACTTACACCTGAAAATGTCCAAAAATACACTACAATTCACCCACGTTGCGGTACAAACTTTGTTATGATTTTCCTTATAGTTGCAATATTGTTATTTAGTTTATTTGGGATTTGGAAACCTCTAACTGGACTTCAAAGAGTGTTAATTAGGATAATTTTTATTCCATTAATTGCCTCTTTATCATATGAGCTTTTAAAGTTTTTTGATAAATTTCCATTTTTAAGATTTCTTTCCTTACCTGGACTTTTATTACAAAAGCTGACAACTGCTGAACCCGATCTTTCTCAACTTGAAGTCGCAATTGCATCACTGAAGTTTGCGCTGGAAGATGAAAATGAAAATACAGATGAAGACGTAGATGAAAATACTGTAGAGTTTATGGGGTAACAAAATAAAAACAGAATTAAGGATGTAAGTAAATACTAAAAAATTAATCTTTCCAAATTTTTCAGAAAATATATGGTGAAGATGACCTCTGTCCGGTAAGAAAGGACTCTTACCGGATATAATTCTTCTTAAAAAACTAGAAACTACTTCATATGCTGGATATCCAAAAAACAACGTAAGATAAACAAGCTCATTAGTGTGATTAGAAGCTATTGAAATAAGAAGAAAAGCAGAAAGCAATGTCCCAGATTCTCCCATAAATATCTTTCCAAAAACATTAAAAATAAAGATTGGTAAGTATGCAAATGATAGATCAAACCTTTTCAAAAATAAAGAATATATTAAAAATACCCCCGTTGAAAGTCCATTTAAACCATCTATCATATTAAAACCATTGGCTATCGCCAAAAACCAGAAAAATGCAAAAATCTTTACAAGTAATCCACTATGTCCAAAAAGTGTTAGATCAAAATTTAAAACAAAAACTAAAGAAATAAGACTTTCAAGCAAAAATTTGGCTTTATATGATAATTTTTTTACATCATCAATAAGGCCAAAGAAAAAGGAAAGAAAAACACCCAAAGTAAAAAGAGGATTTTCATGAATGTTTAAATAAATAAGGTATGTAATAAATAAAATTAGTCCACCAACCTGGGGAGTAGGTGCATGATGATTTTTTCTGGCATCAGGAAAATCAAAAAGTATTCTATATTTTTTTGAAAAATAATAAGTTAAAATTGCAACTACAAAAGGAACAATTATTTCCAAAATCTCACCATCTAGCAAAAATGTAAGATAAAGAAATTACAAGATTTATTGCAGTAAAAACTCCAACGATTTTTTCTTCTTTCCATCCTAAAAGTTCAAAATGATGATGAATAGGAGCCATTTTAAAAATTCTTCTTTTTATCAATTTGTACGAACCTACTTGTAGTATAACACTTAAAGTTTCAATTATAAATATCGATGACGAAAAAACTAATTGAACTTCAGCATTGTAGTACATTGCAAATGAGGCAAGAAATGCACCAAGTGCTAAAGAACCTGTATCGCCCATAAAAATTGATGCAGGCCTTGTATTAAAAAGAAGAAATGATAAAACCGTTGCAACAACTATTAAAGAAAAACTATCTTTAAATAAAAATGCCAAGGGTAAAATCGAAGAAATCCAAACCCATCCTGCTAATCCATCAAGGCCATCAGTTAAATTAACAGCATTAGATGCACCGGTAATAACAAAAATCCAGAAAAGATAGTATATTGTTTTTGAAACTTCAAAACCAAAAATGGTATTAACATTCGAAAATGAAATTATTACGATGGAAAAAATTATTTGAAGTAAAAATTTTTGATACGCTTTGAGACCAAGTGCATTTTTCTTCCTTATACTTGCAAAATCATCTATAAATCCAATTATTCCAAACAAAATTAAAGATAACAAAAGGCTAATAGGAGCTTTAATAATTAAACCAAATATAATTGAAATTAGAATAAAAATAATTCCTCCTGCAGTCGGAGTCCCTGTCTTATAATTATGTAAATCTGGACCTTCTTCTCTTATATACTGGCCCAATTTATACTTCTTCATTAAATTAATATACAATGGAAAAGAAATTAAAGAAAGCAAAAATGGTAATATCAAATAAATAGCTTTCATATAAATTCTCCTTTTATAGAATTCTTTCAATTAAAAATATAGAAAGCAAAAAATGTAAAAATTTTTTTTCATTCAGTTCCTTTTTAAAGATAAACATTCCTACATTATCTCCTAATTTGAATTTATATCTGAAAATTTCATCATCACTTTTGAAGTCTAAAAGATAATAATATCCTTCATTTAAGGAAATTACATATTGTCTGTCTTCTAAAATAATAACTTTATCATCTTTCATAACTATTTTTACATTAAAATCCATTTCAGATATCTTATTTTCTTTACTAGAAACAAAAAACAAATTTCCTGCTTCTTGACAGGAAATTTTTTCATTTTCATCTAAATTAATAAATTCTATAGGAAGGCCAAGATACTCTTTTAATAGAGCTGTATCTATATTAACTAAACATACTTTTCTCATTTAAAAGTTTTTTCTCCCTTATTTATCTTTTGGAAAATTATATCAATTGCTACATCTCTATCCTTAAAAGGAATTTTATGATCATCATTGAATATTTGATATGGCTCATGCCCTCTTCCTGTAATCAGAACTACATCACCTTTATTAGCAAGTGTAATAGCAGTTTCAATAGCCTCTCTTCTATCTAAGATGGACAGTGATAAGCTTCCTGGAACTATACCTTTTTCTATATCTTTTATAATTTTTCTTGGATCTTCTCCTCTTGGGTCATCTGTAGTTATAATTGCTATATCAGAATATTTAGAAGCAACTTCACCCATTATAGGCCTTTTACCGATATCCGATTGGCCACCCGCTCCAAATACTGTTATTATTCTTCCCTTTGTAAGTTTTCTCAATGATAAAATTACTTTTTCAAGTGCATCTGGTGTATGTGCAAAATCAACAACCACATCTATACCCAATTTTCTTGCTTCATGAATTACTTCAAAACGTCCATCAACACCCCTAAAAGTAGATACGGCATTAATCACTTCATCAATATCATATCCTATTTCTACTAGAGCAGCAATAACCAAAGTAATATTAAAAGCATTATATTCTCCAATAAGTTGAGACGAAACACTTTTTGGACCATATGGTGTATCCAATTTGAAAAATGTACCTGACCAATTTGTGCTAATATTACTAATTATATAATCAGAGTTTTTATCAAGACCAAATGTAACTATTTTTACATTGTTATGTTTAATATCTTTCAAATATTCATGATTAATTACAGCTACACCTTCTGGCTTAAGCAAATTTAAAATATGGAGTTTTGATTTCTTGTAATTTTCAAAAGTTTCATGAAAATCAAGATGATCTCTTGTAATATTTGTTAAACCAACTATATCATAACGAATACTTTCCACTCTATACTGTGCTAAAGCATGAGATGAGACTTCCATTCCAAAATATTGGCCACCATTTTTCACAGTTTTGGCCATGTTTTTCATTATTTCTATTGAACTTGGTGTTGTATTATGATGGTAAAACTTATCACCCATAATATCATTTAAAACTGTCCCACTTATACTTCCTTTAAATCCCAAGGCATGCATAATATGGTGGAATAAATGTACTGTTGTTGTTTTTCCATTTGTTCCAGTAACACCAAATGTAATAAGTTTTTCATATGGCCTACCGTAAAACTCACTTGCAACAATTGACTCTGCAATTCTTGAGTCTACAACTTGTATGTGAGGATAATAATCAGGAACTTCCTTTTCAACAATAAAAACTTTTACACCCTGGTCATATAATTTATCAATTATAGTGTGAGAATCAAAGGATCTTCCTTCACGGCATATAAACAAACTTCCTTCTTTAACATCACGAGAGTATGAAGAAATATAGTCAAACTCTATTTCTTCATCACAATTGACCTTTAAAACCAATGAATTTAGAGAAGCAATTAAATTTCCTATCTTCAAAAAAATCACTCCTTGGAACTTTCCAAAGCTTTTTAAACATTATATAACATTGTAATGCACCCCGAAAAATTGGACAGAAATTACGCCCCGAAAAATTGGACAGAAATTACGAAACTTTTGTAAAACTTAGATATTCTTCATATACCTCCCGCGGACTTCTGTATTTCAACGCACTGTGTGGATACTTACTGTTATAAAATTCCTCGTATTCCTTTGTTCTTGCTACTAGCTCTGAATAACTCATTTCTTCAACCGGCCATACAACTTCTTCCTTGTACGTCCTGAAGTACCTTTCAGTGTTGGCATTCCCCTTCGGATTGTTATAACTTGTAAATATTTGTTTTATCCCTAATATCTTACATTCTTCCATAAATCTTCTACTCGTCGGTTGTGTCCCGTTATCACTCACAAGTATTACTTCTCTTCCTCTTACTCCGTCTTTGTATCCTTTGTTTAATGCATTATTTAATGCTTTTAACCATTCTTCTGTTCTTCCCCTAAGACTT
>JASKLO010000001.1 GCA_030153605.1 Thermosipho sp. (in: thermotogales) | reverse complement strand
CTGATTTCCATTTTTAAATACCTCCCTGAACTTTGTGTGGAAAACCAACTTTATTATCACTTAGAAATAAAAATTTTTCAATATCCATATTTTGTGAAAATCCTAACATAAAAGCAAAATAATGCAAAATATATACTATTTCTCAATTATGCTAAATTATGCTTTTTTATAAATAAAAAAGCTCCCTCAAAGGGAGCAAGTATTTATGATAAACCAACAATATTTCCTTCTTCATCAATGTCTATATTTACAGCATTTGGAATTTTAGACAAACCAGGCATCCTCATAATATCTCCTGCAAGTGCTACAACAAACCCAGCACCAGCTGAAAGTTCAAAATCTCTTATAGTAAAAGTATAGCCAGAAGGTGCGTTTAGCTTTTTTGGATCATCTGAAATACTTGATTGTGTTTTTGCAACAATTACTGGAAGAGTATCATAGCCATGTTTTTTAAGAAATCTTAATTTACTTTTTGCTTGATCAGTAAAAATTACATTGCCAGCCCTGTAAATTTCCTTTGCAAGGGTTTCAATTTTTTCTTCAAGACTCATGTCAGGATTAATTAGAGGTTTGTATTGATTTTCTTTGATGTTATCTAAAACAAGTTTAGCTAAATCAATTGCTCCTTCGCCGCCTTTTTCAAAAGCATAAACAAGAGCATGAGGAATTTCGCAATGCTTGGAAAATTCTTGAAGCTCTTTTTCAGTGTCTGTATTAAAGACATTAAGAGCAACAACAACAGGAACATTGTATTTTTTCATATTTTGTACATGTACTCTAAGATTATCTAGTCCCTTAATCATTGCTTCAACATTTTCTTTATTAAGATCATCTTTTTTAACACCACCATGATATTTTAAAGCTTTAATTGTAGCAACTATAACCACAGCATTTACATCGTATCCAGCAGTTGGAGCAACAAAATCAAGGAATTTTTCAGCGCCAAGGTCTGCAGCAAATCCTGCTTCTGTTACAACATAATCAGATAATTTTAAAGCGATTTTAGTTGCAATAATACTGTTTGTTCCATGCGCGATATTTGCAAATGGACCTCCATGGACAAAAGCAGGTGTATTTTCAATTGTTTGGACCAAGTTTGGTTTAATAGCATCTTTCAAAATTGCTGCCATTGCACCTTCTATTTTTAAATCTTTAACCTTTACAAGTTTTTTATCATACGTTTGTGCAACAACTATATTTGAAATTCTTTCTTTTAAGTCTTTGATATCTTTTGCAAGACAAAGAATGGCCATAATTTCAGAAGCAGCAGTTATGATAAAACCATCTTCTCTTGGATAACCATTAGCGGAACCACCAAGGCCAACAACAATTTGCCTTAATGCCCTATCGTTCATGTCCATGGTTCTTTTCCAATAAATTTTGGTAGGATCAATTCCAAGTTCATTTCCAAATTTAATATGTGCATCAATTACAGCTGAGAGCAAATTATGTGCTGCAGAAACTGCGTGAATGTCTCCTGTAAAATGAAGATTTATATCTTCCATTGGAAGAACTTGAGAATAACCTCCTCCAGCAGCACCGCCTTTTATACCAAATACAGGGCCTAGTGAAGGTTCTCTAAGTGTGACAATTGATTTTTTTCCAAGTCTATTAAGTGCCATGGAAAGCCCTATACTTGTAGTTGTTTTTCCTTCTCCTGCCGGAGTAGGAGTCATAGCGGTAACAAGAATTAATTTTCCATCCTTTTTATTTTCTAAAGATTTTAAAATCTTTGTATCAACTTTTGCGATGTATTTTCCATATGGTTCTAAAAAATCATCTTCAATCCCTATATTTTTAGCAATTTCACTAATATGTTTAAGTTTTGCTTCTTTTGCTATTTCTATATCGCTTTTCATATCTACGCCCCCTTTATTTCAAATTTAGTATAACCTTTTTCACTTTGAACCGATATATCAAGATTCATTTGATTGCATAATTGTTTAACTATAAATAATCCTAATCCGTGGCCTTTAGAGTTTCTTGATTTGTAAAATCTTTCGAAAATTTTTTCCTGATCTTCTTTTCCAATACCAGGTCCGTGATCAATAATTTCAATTTTATTTTCTGATAATTTTATCTCATAAGGGGGCTTGCCATGAAGAATAGCATTATTTAGAAGATTAGAAATAATCAATTCTAAAGCTTCTTTATTAGCTGTAATTGTTCCATTTCCTGAAATTTCAAATTTTTGACCATAATGCTTTTCCTTTTGCTGTGCAATTTTTTCTATGAAAGGTCTTAATTCAATTTTTTCAGTATTTAAATTATAATTTTTAGATAACAAAAGCATATTTTCTATTAGTTCTTTCATTCGATAAGCAGTATCTCTAATTGAATCTACTGATTCTTCCAATATAGACTTATCTTTATGCCCCCATCTTTTAAGCATTTCAGAATATCCAATTAAATTGGCAATAGGGGTTTTAAGTTCATGTGAAACATTAGAAACAAACTCTTCTTGAAGTTTGTAATTTTTTTCTACCCTTTCCATAAGTTCATTGAATTTTTCAACAAGTTCGTCTATTTCGTCATTAGTATTAGGTTTTAAAAATCTATAACCCAAGTCATTTCCCTTAATATTTTCAAGCTCTGAAACAAAATTTTTAAGATGTTTCATCGAATTTCTAGTTGTTATATAAGTTAAAAAACTAGTAAGTAATATAGCAATTATATAAATAAAGAAAAATCTTAACTTTAAGTTTTCTAAAAATGTCTCTATTGGAGTTATATCCTTTCCAATAGTAAGTCTAGGATTTACTTTCAAAAAATAAAAAGTTCTATTTTCAATTTCTTTAATTCCACTTTTTTCAACTTCGATTAATCCTAAATTATATGGATCTGAAAGAACATCTCCATCAAATAACAAATAAAAATCTCTTTTAAAATTTTGAATTAACATTCCTTTCATCATTCTTTCCATTGTTGTAAAGCCTTTGCTATTTAGTAAGTTAACGGTTTCTTTCAAGTCATCACGAATGGAATTCAATGCAACAGTTCTAATAGTAAAATAAAAAGTAATTAAGACTATTGACAAGACTATTGCTACTATTAAGGTTGTAATGTAAGTAACCTTGGAAGTTAAACTCATTTTCATTTGTTTTCCTCCGATTTTTCGTTTTTAATTTTTTCAATTTCTTCCTTTGTAAAGTAGTATTTTGTATTGCACCATTTACATACAACTTCAGCTTTCTCTTCATTTAAAAGATAGTCTAGGTCTTCTTTTGTCAAAACTCTTAAAGATTCATATGCTTTTTCTTTAGAACAATCGCATTTAAATCTTACCTCTTTTTCTACAATTTCTTCAATTGAATTACCAAAAATATATTTAGCAGCATCAAATGGGCTGTTATTTAGTAAAAAAGAAGTTATAGGTGTGATTTCCTTGAATCTTTTTTCCATTTCTTCAATGATTTTTGTATCTAGACTTCTATCAAGAATTTGGATAATAATTCCGCCTGCCTTTTTTACGCCATTTTTATCAACAAGCACTCCTAATGCAACTGCAGATGGAATTTGTTCTGAAACAGTAAAGTAATATGCCAGATCCTCCGCTATTTCTCCACTTTGTAGTGGGATTGGAGTTACATAAGGCGTTTTCAATCCCAAATCTCTTACAACCTTCAACGTGCCGCTAACAATAGCTGTTTTTAAGTCAAACTTACCCTGCTCATTTAAAAGATTTTCTAAAACTGGTGGTGAAACATAACCTCTTACATCACCGTTTGATTTTGCTTGGGCTGCTATAATTTTTAACGGTCCTTTTCCTTCAATAACGTAGGTCAATCTTTCTTTTTCGGCAAGCCATGGAACCATCAATGAAACTCCAGTAATGAGTCTTCCGAGCGCTACTGTTGGCAGAGGAGATAAAGCGTGTCTTTTTCTTGCTTCTTCTACAATTTCAGTACTATCAACAACAGAAAATCTTACCAATGCGTTATAAGCAATACCATGTTTTAACATACTCTCACCTTTTTAATTTAAGTATTTATTTGTAACATCTTTTACTGCTTCAAAATTGTCTGAAAACATCACTTTTTTGACCTCGAAATTTAAAAGTTTGTTTTTATACATTGTACTTAAAATTTGATCTACATGTTTCTGAGAAGGTACATAAAGGATCGGAAGAATGTGGTACTCATTTTCGCCTAAAAGCACCAGCCAGTAAAACGGTGTGTTCCTCATGTTTCCACCTCCTATGAGTTTTTGTGGTACTGAAAACCAAAAAAATACTGGAAATGGTGGAACTTTGGAACACGTGGAGAAAAGCGGAGAAAAAGTGGCACGTTAATATTATACAACATTTCTTGTTTTAAATTCAACTGACCAAAATTTTCTTTAAAAAAATTTCAAGTTGTGGTAAAATTATAAAAATGAAAGTAGAAAAATAAATTAAAAAAAGAAAGGAGTAGGAGAGTGAAATGGGAATTAAGACAAATTAATAAGGAATTAGTTGAAAAATTGTCAAAGGAACTTGAGATTCCTTTTTTAACTGCTCAATTATTAATTACTAGGGGTTATGAAAACTTTGACGATGCTTATAAATTTATTTACCCCAAAAGGTCTCACCTGAGATCCCCATTTTTGTTAAAAGATATGGATAAAGCAGTTGAATATCTTTTAAATGCAAGGGATAAAAAGTATCCTGTTTTTGTTTATGGTGATTATGATGTTGACGGTATTACAGGTGCCGCGGTACTAGTTAGCTTTTTGAGAAAGTTTGGTTGGAAAGTAGATTACTATATACCAAATAGACTTGACGAAGGTTATGGTATACAACCAGGAGTTGTTGAAAAGTATGCAAAAGAAGGTTATAAAGTTCTTTTGAGTGTTGATTGTGGAATTACAAGTTTTGAAGCAGTGGAAAAGGCTAAAGAACTTGGTTTATATGTTATTATCACTGATCACCATTCAATAAAGGATGGCATACCAGATGCTCATGCAGTTATTGATCCAAAAAGAGAAGATGATGAGTATCCATTTAAAGATTTTGCTGGTGTGGGCGTTGCATACAAATTAATCAGTGCTATAGCTGAAAAATTAGGTATTCCAGATGAAGAAGTTGATTCTTTACTCGATCTTGTTGCACTTGGAACCATAGCTGACATGGTTGATTTAGTAGACGAGAATAGATACATAGTAAAAGAAGGTTTAAAAAGGCTCAACAATACTGATAGGGTAGGACTTATTCAGCTTATGAAAAAATTAAATATAGGAAATATTTCAAGTCAGGATATTGGATATAGAATTGCTCCTAAATTGAATGCTGCTGGAAGGTTATATTCAGCTGAAGATGCATTCAAATTGATTATGACCGAAAGTATTTCATCAGCTGAGCAACTCGCAGAGATATTGATGGGCTATAATTTTACTAGGCAGGAAATAGAGACAAAAATATTTGAAGAAGCAATTGAAATGATAGAAACTTCTAAAATCAAAAACTTACCTCTTCTTGTTGTTTACAATAATAATTGGCATGCAGGAGTTTTAGGAATAGTTGCTACAAAACTTGTGCAAAGATATAACAAACCTTCCTTGGTAATTACTATTGAAGATGGAATAGGTAGAGGTTCAGGTCGAAGTGTAGATGGTGTAAATATTCTTGAAGTTTTAGGAGAATTTTCAGAATTTTTTGAAGAATTTGGCGGTCATCCTATGGCTGTCGGATTTAGTATTACTGAAGATAAAATTGAAGATTTTATAAAAGCTATATCGAATAAATTCGGTGATAAATTCTTTAAAACTGATTCAAAGATAGTAATAGATGCTGAACTAAAACTTGATGATGTTAACGATGATATTTTAAAAGCTCTTGAATATCTTGAACCATATGGGCACGGAAACCCTGAGCCAGTATTCATGATTAAGAATTCTATGGTTGATAAAATAAGATTTTTTGGAAATGGCGGTACAAATGTAAGAATGAACCTTAGAGGTAAAGCAAGAAACTTAGAAGGTATTGGATTTGGATTAAGAAAAAGCTACAATGAGATACCTGCCATACAGACATTTTTAACTTCACTTGATATTGCGGCAAATATAAGACAGAATGGAAATGGACCAATATTGAACATTTTAGACTTTAAAGTTTCATCGTCTTCCGATGATGAATATAAAGATAAATATTTTATTTATTCATTTACTAATGATTGGAGAAATCAAAATTCTGATGATTTTGAGCATTACGCTACGTCCGATGAACTTGCTCAAAGGTATGAAAAGGTCGAAAAATACATTGAAATTGAAAGACCATTTGTCTTACAAACTGATCCATTAACTAGAAATGCTTTTTTAATGTTGTTAATGAAGAAAGGTAGAACACTTATTATAAATCCAAGCAACATTGAGGCGTTACATGTTTATGAAAGTTTGTCAAGACATTCTCCTAAAGAATTGGCATTTGTAAATTCTATAAGTAGAAAATATTCAAGACATGTTATAACAAATCCAATAATGGTTTTGGAAGGGGAAGTTGATGTAAATGATTTTGATTTTATCGTATTAAATGAAATACAACTGTTATCTTCTCTTTCATATGATGTTTATTCTAAGCTTTTAGCCAAACTTAAAAGAAAAGATGTAATTATAACTACACTTTATAAGTTTGATACCAATTTACCATTATATGTTGAAGAGAGAAAATTTAATTTTGGTCTTGAAGATAGAAGAGAGGATGAAAAAACAGTAAAGCATGAATCAGAGTCAGTAGCATTCTTATTTTCCAATTATTCTTACGTGACAAAATTTTATGAAAAACTTATCAAAAATGGTTATTATTACAAAGATTTAGTCTTTTATAGCCCTGTTCTAGAATCATTCCAAAAAAGAGCTATTAGTACTCTTGTAAAGAAGAAAAGAATCAAAAAAATTGTTAGTTCTACAAATTCTGATGGATTGCCATCAATGCTTCAAAACGGAGTGGAAATAAGATTATTTGATTTCCCACTAACAATTAAAGAATTAATAGATGCTGTTTCTGGTGAATCATATTCAATTTTACAGCTTTTCTATAACAGAAAAGATGCGCAACAAAGATTAAAACATTTGTACGATATTTTCCCAGACTCAAAAAAAGTAGAAAAAATATTGAATGAAATTGAGGTACATGGAAAGGAAATTTCAGAAGAACTTTTAAAAGAATTATCTAAAGAGGAAAATATTCCAAATAAAATTTTAAAATCAATTGTAAAAGATTATTTATCAGGAAGAGAAATTTTGAGATTAAAAGAAAGGGAGATTGAAATTCCATATTTTGAAAAGTATACTATGATGCTTTTAAATACACCAATTAAAGACATTTACAAAATGATTGAAGAAAGAGATATGTACGATGTATTTTTACAATTGTAGGTGAGATATTGATTATTGCAATAGATTATGGCGAAAGTAAATGTGGTTTTGCAATAGGCGAAAGGTTTATTTTAAGAAGCGGAGCTGTTAAAAGAAAAGAACTTGATGAGCTTTTAAAAGATTTCAAAACTGTTGTTTTAGGAGTTCCATTATCAATGAGTGGTAATTATTCTACGCAAAGTTTCAAGGTTTTAAAATATGCCGAAAAGCTTTTTTGGAAAGGTTATGAAGTTTTTTTATACGACGAACGGTTAACAACAAAAATGGCTTCTTCTTTTGGAATCAAAGATGATGATGCATTTAGTGCACGTCAGATTTTTTTAGACTATATTTCAAATCCAAGTATTTCTCAGAAATTTCAAGTTTTGAAATCAGTTGAAAAAGAAATTGAAGCAAAGGGAAAAATACTGTATGTTGAAACTTTACCTATTAAAAATATTAACGGTGATGCATTAACAAAAAATTATTCACTTGCGTATTTACACAATAAAAAAGGAAATTTTGTTTTTAGAAATTCTGATACAATTGAAAATAAATATGATACAGTGATTACAAAAATTGAATTTAAAAATTTAGCTGAAAGATTTTTAAGTGAATCAGGAGTTTTAATATACAACTAGGTATGTGCCTGTAGCTCAATTGGATAGAGCACTGGACTCCGGATCCAGAGGTTGCGGGTTCAATTCCCGCCAGGCACGCCAAGAAGCGAAAGGGGGATTATATGGAAAAATTAACCAATTTGTTGAAAGAAAAAAATGTAGATGCATTACTTGTTTTTAATATTGAGAATTCTAATAATGCAACTACAAGGTATATTTCTGGTTTTTCAGGAAGCTTTTCAGTAATAATCTTTACTCGCGACAGAAGAATAATAATTACTGATTCAAGATATTGGGAGCAAGTTAGACTAGAGACTGAATTTGAACTTATTAAATTTAGCGGTGGCCAGAAACTTGTAGATTTAGTTGCAGATAATTTAGAAAAATTAGCAGTGAAAAATGTTGGTATTGAGAAAGGGAAAATTTCTTTAGCATTATTCGAATCTTTAAAAGAAAAAATAGATGTTAATTATGTAGATTTAACTAAGGAATTACTTCAATTAAGAGCTATCAAAACTGATTCTGAAATTGAGAAAATTAGAAAAGCCATTTTTATAGCTGAGGAAGCTTTCAAAAAAACTCTTGAAATAGTAAAAGAAGGAATAACTGAGAAAGAAGTGGCAGCTTATCTAGAATATCAAATGAAACTCCTTGGTGCAGATAAAATAGCTTTTGAAACTATAGTTGCATCAGGTTGGAGAGGCGCTCTTCCTCATGGAATTGCAAGTGAGAAAAAAATAGAAAAAGGTGAACCTGTTGTAGTTGATTGGGGTGCAAGTTATAAAGGATACGTAAGTGATTTAACACGAGTATTTTGTATTGGTAAACCAGATCAAAAAGTTATTGAAATTCATAAAATTGTTTTAGATGCACAAGAAAATGCTATTAATGGAATTAAAGCAGGCCTAACCGGAGAAGCTATTGATAAAATGGCAAGAGAACATATAGAAAAAATGGGTTATGGAGAAAAATTTGGACATTCTTTGGGCCATGGTATTGGGCTTGAAGTTCATGAAGAACCAAGATTTAGTCCTACAAATAAAGGAGTTATAGAGGCAGGTTCAGTTGTTACAGTTGAACCTGGAATATACCTTCCTGGAGAGTTTGGAATAAGGATAGAAGATGATGTTTTAGTTACAGATGAAGGTTGTGAAGTTCTTAGCAGTTTACCGCGAAACATCTTTGTGATATGAAAAAGAATAATATTGGAAAAGATTTGATTAAATTAAATCTTGTTCTAGTATTTGGAGCAACAGTCATTGGAAATATTGTTGTAGGTTATTTTATTGGGAAACTCTTTGATTGGTTGTTTAATACTGATAAATTGTTTATGATTATTTTTTTATTTTTTGGTGCTTTATCAGGCATATATAATGGAATAAGGCAACTATTAAAGGAAGTGGAAAAGATTGAAAAGCACGAAAAATGATATTTTGAAAAAAATGTTAATGGTTATTTTGTTTATTTATTTAGTTGTAATTTTAACTTCTTTATTTTTTACATCTGATAAAACGTTTTATATTTGTTACAGTTTAGGGACAATTGGAGCAATTTTGTCGACATTTTCTCTTTACAAGGATATAATAGGAATGTATAATAGCGGTAGATGGCGTAGAAAAGGATTTTATATTAGATATTTATTTTCTGCAAGTTTATTTCTAATTGCAGGCTTTCTTTTTCAAAATAAAACATTGGCTATAATTAGTGTTTTTTTTGGTTTAATAAATATTAAATTGGCAGCATACATAGCAGGTTTTATTTTCGGAGGTGGCCGACGTGAAAAGAAAGACTAAAATTGGTCTTATTATTTTTTTGGTTGTTTATTTTACCGTTGGAATAATAAATGCAATATTTTTTGTTCCCAAAGATGCAAGCCAGGTTACCCAAGGCCTTGCTAGCAGATGGATTGTACAAATTTCTGATAAAGCTGCCTGGTATACCAGAATTAATCCTTTAACAATTATAATGAGCTGGGCAATTATTGTTGGTTTAATTATTTTCGCAGTAAAAGTTGGAAAAAATTTTAAACTTATTCCAGATAGAAAACAATCTCTAGCTGAATCTGTTTTTGATTTCATGTACGAAATTGTAGAAAGTGTTATTGATGATCCTCGCTTTGTAAAACCCACCTTTATGATTTCAACAACTTTATTTATTTACATTGCTATTGCTAACGTTTTAGGAGGCGCTGTTCCTGGTTTAAATGTTACAGTTGCTGGTGGAACAGTTAAATTCACATTGTTTTCAGATACTTTTTTTGCTCCAACAGCTGATTTAAATACAAATTTAACCTACGCCCTTATGGTTTTTGTTATTAGTCATGCTTTTGCAATAAAAGCAAAAGGATTTAAAGGATGGGCTAAATCCTGGTTTGAACCAAATCCAATTATGTTTCCTATGAATGTTATTGGAGAATTAGCTAAACCAATATCTCATTCTTTAAGGCTTTTTGGAAATATTGGTGGTGGAGCAATTTTAACATTCATGCTTTCTTACCTTGTTAAGTATTTATTTTTACCAGTTGTGTTTTGGGGATTTTTCGGTTTATTTGTAGGTCTAATACAGGCACTTGTGTTTGCAATGCTTGCAGTGGCTTATATATCGGCACAAATATCATAAATTTTTGAAGGAGGTAGAGATTTATGGAAACAAGCTTGGCTGATGCTCTTATCGTAATGGGAAAGGCTATAGGTGCAGGTTTGGCTATGGGAATAGGTGCTATAGGTCCTGGTATAGGTGAAGGTAACATCGGTGCTCACGCTATGGATGCGATGGCAAGACAACCTGAAATGGTTGGAACAATTACAACTCGTATGCTTCTTGCTGACGCTGTTGCAGAATCAACAGGTATTTATTCTCTTTTGATTGCATTTTTGATTTTACTTTCATTATAATGTGAGGCGATTTAAATGGATATGTTTGAAATTAATTTAACATCAGTTGTTCAACTGATGAATTTTTTGATTTTGTTATACGTATTAAAGGTTTATTTATATGATAAGTATTTTAAAGTAATGGATGCTAGAAAAGAAAAGATAGAAGGAGAAATAAAAAAAGCAGAAGATTTAAGAAGAGAAGCCGAAGAATTGAAAAAACAAGCTAGCGAAGAATTGAAAAGTGTAAGAGAAAGATCAGAAGAAATTATTAGAAAAGCAAGTGAAGAAGCAGAAAATATTATAAATGAAGCAAAAAAACGTGCAGAAGTTGAAGCTGATAAAATCTTAACTTCTGCAAAAGAACAGATTGAAAGAGAAAGAGCAGAAATGATTTCGGAAGTTGAGAAAAAGGCCGGGGAAGTTGCTATCGTTCTAGCAATGAAAATTCTTAAAGGAACACTTGATGAAAAAGCAAAAAAAGAATATTTAATGAAAATTTTAAAGGGGTCTGAAAAATGAAATATTCCGTAGTAGCGGGTAAATATGTAAGAGCCCTGTTATTAGTAGCTAAGAAATATAATAAAATTGAGGAGTATAGAGTCCTTCTTCAACTTTTGAGTGAGATTTATACTCACTTTTCTGTATTTTTGAGCAATCCAACAGAAAAACTTCAAAAGAAGCTTGAAGTTATTAAAATTACTTTTGATGAGGTTTTAGGTAAAAATTCTAAAATTAAATACGATGAAATTTTCCAGAGATTTGTGGAAATTGTATTTGAAAATAAAAGACAGAAATATATTCCTCAAATGGCTTCATTATTCAAATATGCAGCCATTGAGGTAGAAAACAAAATACCTGTAAAGGTTGTTAGTGCAACTGATTTAACAAAAGATGAAGAAAAAGTTTTGCGAGAATTTGTACAAAAGTATACGAATAAAGAACCGGTATTTGAAAAGGAAATTGACAGCAGTTTAATTGCTGGAGTAGTAATTGAATTTGCCGGGAAAAAGTTGGATGTTTCAATAAAAGGAAGACTAGAAAAAATTGGTAGAGAAGTCTTTTCCTTAAGGAAGGGGTGAAATTTTGAGAATCAATCCCGGAGAAATCGTAAAGGTTCTTGAAACAAAAATAGAAAATTTCAAAGAAAATATAAATCTTGAAGATGTAGGAACAGTTATTCAAGTTGGAGACGGTATTGCAAGAGCATATGGTTTAAACAATGTTATGACTAACGAGATGGTTGAATTTGTAGAAACCGGAACAGTAGGTGTTGCATTCAACCTTGAAGAAGATAATGTAGGTATCATAATTCTTGGTGATTATAGAGATATCAAGGAAGGACATACAGTTAAAAGATTAAAAAGAATTATGCAAGTTCCCGTAGGTGAAAGTCTTTTAGGTAGAGTAGTTAATCCTTTAGGTCAGCCTGTTGACGGTTTAGGACCAATTGAAACAAATGAATATAGAGATATTGAAGTAAAAGCCCCAGGTGTTGTATATAGGAAACCTGTTGATACACCTCTTCAAACAGGTATTAAAATAATAGATGCTCTTATCCCAATTGGTAGAGGTCAAAGGGAATTAATCATTGGTGATAGACAAACAGGTAAAACTGCAATTGCTATAGATACTATTATTAATCAAAAAGGTAAAGGGGTTTACTGTATATATGTTGCTATAGGTCAAAAGGCTTCTGCTGTTGCTAGAATTGTAGATAAATTAAAACAGGAAGGTGCAATGGAATATACAACTGTTGTTGTAGCAAGTGCCGCTGATAATGCATCTCTTCAATATATAGCTCCATATGCAGGTTGTGCTATGGGAGAATATTTTATGCATAAAGGTCAAGATGCACTTGTTATATACGACGATTTATCAAAGCATGCTGTAGCATATAGGCAACTTTCCTTGCTTTTAAGAAGACCACCTGGAAGAGAAGCATATCCAGGAGATGTATTTTATCTTCACTCTAGACTCCTTGAAAGAGCTGCAAGGCTTGATGAAAAATACGGCGGAGGTTCATTAACTGCTCTTCCAATAATTGAAACACAGGCAAATGATATTTCTGCCTATATTCCTACAAATGTTATTTCTATTACTGATGGACAGATTTATTTGGAACCGTCACTATTTTATGCAGGTCAAAGGCCAGCAGTAAATATAGGTCTTTCTGTTTCTCGTGTTGGTGGAGCAGCTCAAGTAAAAGCAATGAAACAAGTTGCAGGTTCTTTGAAACTAGATTTAGCACAGTATCAAGAACTTGAAACTTTTGCGCAATTTGCAACAGAACTTGATCCAGCCACACAAGCACAAATTACTAGAGGTCAAAGACTTATGGAATTAATGAAGCAAGAGCAATATTCACCTCTTGAAGTAGAAGAGCAAGTAGTAGTTCTTTTTGCAGGAATTAACGGTTATTTAGATGATATTCCTGTTGAAAGTGTAAGAACATTCGAAAAAAGATTATTACAATTTATGCATGAAAGTAAACAAGAAATACTAGATAAGATAAAAGAGGAAAAAGTAATAACCGAAGAAACAGAAACAAAATTAAGAGAAGCAATTGAAGAATTTAGAAAAGAATTTCTCAAACTTCTTGGGAAGTGATAAAAAATGAGTAGAGGAAAGCTTTTACAAATTAAAAGAAGAGTCCAGTCTACTGAGTCTCTAAAAAAGATCACTAAAGCAATGGAAATGGTTGCAACCGCAAGAGTAAAAAAGGTTGAAAGAAACCTTCAAAATATCAGAGAATTTTTAAACGAGTCTAAAAGGCTAATTGAAAATGTAGAACTTGAAGGAAATCATCCATTTTTAACTGGAAATGGAAAAAAGGGTCTTGTTGTTTTGTCAACTGATATGGGACTTTGTGGAGCTTTTCCAACTGAAATTGCCAGATATGCCTTACATGTTGTTGAAAAAGAAAATATTGATTATGTTTATGCAGTTGGTGCAAAAACAATTCCTTATTTTAGAAAATATGAAAAAACTAGAAGAATTTATGACAGGGTTTATGATATTCCAACTTTTGACTTTGCACAAACAGTTATGCACGATCTATTAGAAGATGGTGTTGGAAGTGTTTTTGTTGTATATGGTAAATTTAAGAATAAATTAATACAAAAACCTGAACTTGTTAAAATTGTTCCACTTGAAAAAAAGACGATTAGAGAGTCAAGATATGAATATGAACCTGATGTTGAAGAATTAACAGATTCTATTTTAAAGTTTTTTGTTTCTGCAAACATTTATTCTCTTGCTTACGAAACAAAAGTTAGTGAGTTATATGCAAGGCAGAATGCAATGAGAAATGCCACAGAAAATGCTGAAGAAGTTATTAGAGAATTAACTCTGGCATTCAACAAAGAAAGACAGGCATCGATCACGCAAGAATTAATTGAAATAGTTGCAGGTGCCCAGGCCTTGCAGGAGGAATAATTTAATAAGGAGCGTGGTATAAAGTGTCAAAAAAATCAAAAGGAAAAATTATAAGAGTAATTGGGCCAGTTGTTGACGTCCAATTTGAAGAAGGAGAACTTCCAGATATATATGATGCATTAATAGTTGATAATCCTCAAACAGGAAAAAAACTTGTACTTGAGGTTGAACAGCTTATTGGTGACAATGCTGTTAGAACTGTTGCACTTGACACAACAGATGGTTTAATGAGAGGACTTGAGGTTGAAAATACAGGAGAACCAATAAAGGTACCAGTAGGTAAAGGCGTTTTGGGAAGAATGTTTAATGTTGTTGGTGAACCAATAGATGAGCGTGGAGAAGTAAAAGAAGAAGTTGAATTTTGGCCCATTCATAGAAATCCTCCTTCAATTACTGAACAATCGACATCTGTTGAAATCCTAGAAACTGGTATAAAAGTTATTGATCTTCTTGCTCCATTTCCGAAAGGTGGAAAAATTGGATTTTTTGGTGGAGCTGGTGTAGGAAAGACAGTTTTGGTTATGGAATTAATTAGAAATATTGCTATTGAACACCATGGCTTTTCAATGTTTGCTGGTGTTGGTGAAAGAACAAGAGAAGGAAATGAACTTTACCTTGAAATGCAGGAAGCTGAAGTTTTGGATAACACAGTTCTTGTTTTTGGTCAGATGAACGAACCACCTGGAGCAAGATTTAGGGTAGCATTGTCTGCATTAACAATTGCAGAATATTTCAGAGATGTTGAGGGAAGAGACGTTTTGTTATTTATTGATAATATTTTTAGGTTTGTTCAAGCTGGTAGTGAAGTTTCGGCATTGTTAGGTCGTATGCCATCAGCGGTTGGATATCAACCAACACTTGCAACGGATATGGGAGAGTTGCAAGAAAGAATTACTTCTACAAAGAATGGATCAATTACTTCTGTTCAAGCAATTTATGTTCCAGCTGATGATATTACCGACCCTGCACCAGCTACAACATTTACACATCTTGACGCAACAGTTGTTCTATCAAGAAGAAGAGCAGCTCTTGGTTTATATCCAGCAGTTGATCCTCTTGATTCTACTTCAAAAATGCTTGATCCAAATGTTGTTGGTGAAGAACACTATAGAGTTGCAAGAGGTGTTCAGGAAATACTTCAAAGATATAAAGATTTACAAGATATAATTGCTATTCTCGGTATGGAAGAATTATCAGAAGAAGATAAATTAATTGTTCAGAGAGCAAGAAAGATTGAGAGATTTTTAAGTCAACCTGTTCACGTTGCTGAAAAATTCAGTAATATTCCTGGAAAATATGTTCCTATTAGCGAAACCATTAGAGGATTTAAAGAAATTCTTGAAGGTAAATATGATGACCTACCAGAAATGGCATTTTATATGGTAGGTACAATAGATGAAGCTATTGAAAAAGCAAAAAAACTTACGAAATAGTAATGACAGCGTGAGCCCATGGCTCACGCCTTTTATTGGGAGGTGTTGACTTGATTTTAAAAATTTTTTCTCCTAAAGGTCTTGTTTTTGAAAAGGAAGTTAAAATAGTTTCTTTTAGAACAGTTGAAGGTGAAATGGGTGTTTTAGATGGTCGAGCTCCGATTATTGGAAAACTTGAAGTTAGCAAATTAATTGCTAAAGATGAAAATAATGAATATGTATACATGCTAGAAGATGGTTTTGTACATTGTGATGGAAAAAATGTTATAATTATAACAGAAGAAGTAAAAACTCCTAATGAGGTTGATCCTCATAACTTTATGGGAGGTTAAAAAATGATTGCATTTGTAGTTGATTCATCCTTTGATATGCCCGACGTTAAATTAAAATATCCTATGTATGTAGCTCCTTTGAGAATTTATATTGATGGAAAAGAATATGTTGATAAAAAAGACTTAACTATAGAAAAATTTTATGAAATGCTTGAAACAGCAGAAGATTTTTCTACTTCACTTCCAAATCCAAAAGAAACAGAAGAATTAATTAAGAAGTTGTATGATGAATACGATCATATATATGCTTTAGCACTTTCTTCTAAACTTAGTGGAACATATAATATGTTTAAGACTATTTGTGAACCATATAAAGATAAAGTATCTGTTTTAGATTTAAAAACAGCTAGTTTTGAATCTTATGCAGTTTATCGTGGAATTGTTCATTATTTTGAAAAAGGTGTAGAAATAACACAAAAGCTTGTGGATGAAATAAAAAAAGATACACGTATATTTTTTGGAGTTATTACCCTAGATTTTCTTGAAAAAGGTGGAAGAATTGGTAAAGCAAAAGCATTGCTTGGAAAGCTACTAAAAATTAAGCCAATACTTGTAGTAAATGATGATGGTGAAGTTGAATCAGTTGGTAGTGCAAGGACACTATCATCGCTTTCAAGTAAGATTATTGAAAAAGTTGAAGAGTTTATAAAGGAAAGAAAAATAGAAAATCCATATCTTCTTGCAGGGTATGGAAGTAAAAAATTTATAAAGTATGTTGATGATATTATTAATCATTTTGGAATAGAGGGAGTTGTTGCTCAGATTAGTGCAGCTGTGGGTGTGCATACAGGTCCAGAAGTGTACGGGGTTGTAGTGAGTAAATATTAACTTAAAAGGGGGGAAGGAGTTAAACCTCCAAAATTATGGAAAAAAATTTAACAAGGTTATTTTCAAAATCTTTACCTAGTTCTGATTTAGTTGTGTTTGTTTCGGTCTTTTTTTCAATTGGCTTTACTTCCAACGTTTTTTCCAACCTATTTTATTCTTTTGTATTAGTATCTAATACAATTTTTACTATTGGAGTTTTAGGATTTGCTTTAATAATTTGGAAATGGGATTCAATTTTACTTAAAAATGATGAAAAAATTAAGTCAGCTTTTTATTTGTACATCATCCTTTTTATTTTATTTTGTTTTGTATCATATTTCCTTCCTTGGGTATTTCTAATTTCTGCCATTCTTGTGATATCATTAATATTAACAATAAATAAACAATTAGGCAATGTTGTTAACGAAGATGAAACACTTTTATCTGATACATGGTTGAAAATAATATACGTTGTTTTAACTTTTACATTTTATTTAGTAGAGCTAGCACCGGATATAAACGAGAGAATGAGTAGTAAATATAATACTTAAAAACAGGAGGTGATGTTATGGATTTCAAGGTATCAACTAAAGGATTTGTATTTACAACGGCTATGGAAAATTACCTCGAGAAAAGGCTTGAAAAGGTTGATCGATTTTTGGAGGACAATGTTCATATTGATATTAAATTTGAGAAAGATGCCATAAACTATATTGGAAAGATGCTTGCAAGATATTTAGGGAAAGATATTGTTGTAACTGAATCTGATCCAGATATTTATGTTGTAATTGATAAACTTACTGATGCTTTTGAAAAAAAACTAAAAAGAGAAAAAGAGTACGTTAGGCCGAGACATAAGGCTAATAATAAAGGTTTAGGCGAAACATTTGTTGAAGAAATGCCCGAAGATGAAGAATTAAATGAAAAAATAGTTTCAGTAAAAAGAGTAAATTTAATGATTACGAGTATTGATGAGGCAATAGCTCAAATGGAAGTTATGAATCACGAGTTTTTTGTTTTCAGAAATATGGATACAAATGAAATTAATATGTTGATAAAAGGTAAAGATGGAAAACTGGTGTTGTATGAATTTGTAGAATAAAAAATAATTAAACATTTTATGGCCGTCTTTTAATAGGCGGCCATTTTTTTTGCTTTAAAATCTATGTTGTAGTAGTTGTGGTAAAATTGAAATAGAAAAAGGGGGTTTATAAATGTTTTTTTCACCCAAAGTAGTATATGAATGTGTCTCAGATTTATTTGAAAAAGGTTTTCCAAACGAAAAGTTGCAATTACTTGTTGAAGAAATTGCTAAAAATTTTGGTGTTAATTTTGTGAATTTAGCTATTTATGAAGAAAACAGAAATGTTTTGAGAATAATTGCAGGAGAAGAAAATTTAATATCAAAGAAAATAGAAAAGGAATTACTTGAAAATTCCCGTAATGTAATTATTGATGGAAAAAGATATTTTGTTTATTTACTTGAATTTGAAGAAAATATAGTTGGTGCATTTCTAATAGATTCTGAAATAGAGTATAAAAAATACAAAGAATATTTAGAAGAGTTTTCAAATTTATTGTATCATTCATACAACTTATTTATGACAAAAAAGAGAATGCAGAGAATGGAAAAATTGCTTGAAATGACTGATGTTTTTGGTAATGTAGTATCTATAGATGATTTGTTTGTACAGTTTGTAAAATTAATGTTTGATCATATTAAAAGTGAAGTTATTTTCATTGCAAGGAAAGAGAATGAAGATTATGTTGTTGTTCAATCAATTCCAGAAGATTTTAAAGGAACATTTATTCCTGGTTTTTCCGACTTTAGTTTAAACGTTTTTTTAGAAATGCCTAAAATAATTTTAAAACCGAAAATTGAGAGTAATTTTTTAAATATTAAACTTAAATCATTAATAACGGTGCCTTTTATGTTAAATGATGAAAAGGAAAAATATTGGATTGTTTTTGTAAACAAAACACACGGAAGCGGATATATTCCAGAAAAGAGTTTTGAAAGTTTTGATTTAGAAATAGCTGTAGATGCTGTAAAAAGATTTTCGCTTGCTTATTCTAGGTTATTATATTTTCAAAAGTTAAAAAACGAAATTGACAAATTAAAAAGTTTAAAAATTGAACATGAAAAATTAATTGAAAATCAAAAAGAGCAATTAAGAAAAATGAATATGGTTCATTATATAAGCCAAGCTATGAGATCTAGTTATGATCCAAAAGAGGTTTTAAAAATTCTGCTAATCGGTCTTACATCAGGAAGAACTTTAGGGTTTAATAGAGCCCTTCTTTTATTAAAAGATGATGAAAAAGAAGTCTTGGTTGGAAAAGCTTGGTTGGGCCCAGCAAACGATGAAGAAGTTATAAATGAATGGAAAGAAGCTAATCAAAGAGCTATGAGATACGGTGATGTTGTTCAATATTTGAGAGAAGAATCAATGTCATTGACACTTGATAATGAGCTTACACAAAAAATTTTGAATAAGATTTTTCCTTATAAATCTCATAGATTTTTAGAAAGAGCTGTAGTGAGAAGAAAGATAGTTCATGTTAACAAGAGGGTAATATATGAGACTGGTACACCAGATTTTCTCTTACCACTACTTGAAACTGATGAGTTTGTTATTGTACCTTTGATAGGTAAGACTGACACAATTGGTGTGGTTATTTTAGACAACAAATTTTCAAGGCATCCTATTACTGCTACAGATATTGAAATTTTAAGAATTATCTCTGACAGTGCTGGTCTTGCAATAGAAAATGCTATTAATTATGCTGAATTAAAAGAAAAGACCCTAAATTTAGAAAAACAGAAATATGTTATAGAATATTTAAAGGATTTTTCAGAGCTTATTCTTCAAAATTTATCTGCTGCTATTGTAGTTTTAGATAAGGAAGGCAAAATATCTGAATGGAATAGAAAAGCAGAAAAGTATTTTAAAATTACAAAGGAACAGATTATCGGGAAAAAACTAGAGACTTTGGGAAATCAATTTGTTGAAATTGAAAACTTGTCATTTCAGGTTTTAAAAGAAAAAAAGGAAATAAAATTGAGAGATTATAAAATACATCTATTAAATCAAGAGAGATTTTTCGATGTTTCGATTTCTCCTTTGTGGGATTCTGAAAGAATTATATTAAGAGGTACAATAATTACATTTGAAGATGTTACCGAAAGAGTTTTTCTTGAGCGAGAAAGGAAAAAACAAGAAAAATTGGCAGCTTTAGGAGAGATGTCAGCTCGAGTTGTGCATGAACTGAGGAATCCAATTTCAGTGTTGGGTGGTTTTGTTAAAAGGTTAGAAAAATATTCCGATGATGAAAATAAAAGAAAGAGATATTTGAAAATTATTTCAGATGAAATATTAAGACTTGAAAATATTGTTTCTGAAATTCTTGAGTTTAGTAGAGATAGAAGAGTTTTAAATTACGAGGAATTTAATATTAACGAGTTAATTTCAGAGGTATTTTTACTTCACGAAGATAAAATAAGGCTTAAAAATATTTTATTTGAATTTAAAACTGATAGTGAAAAAATGGAAGTTTATGCAGATAAATCGAGAATAAAACAGGTTTTAATCAACTTATTACAAAATGCTATTGATGAGACACCAGAAGGTGGTAAAATTGAAATAAGGGTTAGGCGCGAATTAAAAACTATTAAAGTAGAAATATGGAATGAAGGAACACCAATTCCAAATGAAATTCTTGAAAAAATGTTTACACCGTTTTTTACAACAAAGGTTCATGGTACAGGACTTGGACTTTCAATTTGTAAAAAGATAATTGAAGAAGAACATGGAGGAAAAATTTGGGTTGAACCAAGAGAGAATGGAAACGCATTTATCTTTGAATTGCCTATTAAAGAAAATGAGGAGGTTTGAAAATGCAAGAGATTTTATTAAAATCTAAGATTCATATGGCAACGGTAACTGACAAAAGTATTGAATATATGGGAAGTATTGGAATAGATATAGAATTAATGGAAAAAGCAGGGATAAAACCTAATGAGTTGGTATTAGTTGCCGATGCAAATAATGGGCAGAGGTTTGTCACCTATACTATACCAGAAGAAAGAGGGAGTAAAAAAATAGTTGTAAATGGAGCAGCAGCAAGATTAGTAGAAAAGGGTGATAAAGTTATTATAATGGCATTTGCAATGTTTGAAGAAGGAGAATATAAAGGTCCAAAAGTGTTGATAATGGATGATGAAAACAACATTTTAGAAATCAGGGAGGGCCTTTAATGCATTGTGAAAATTTTGAAAAAAACCTTCAAAATTGTAATTGTAGCTACCCTGGTTGCCCTAGAAAGGGAAAATGTTGTGAGTGTTTAGCTTATCATAGGAAACGGGGAGAGCTCCCTGCTTGTTATTTTACAGATGAAGAAGAAAGAACTTGGAATAGAAGTATAGAATATTTTGTGAAAAGAAGGTAAATATGGTATACTATGGTCCAGAGAAATTAAAGAAGATTTCTGAGATATCATTGCCTCAAAAAGAGTATTTGCTAGAGTTTTTGCATAGTTATAAAGACAAGTTAGATGTTTTTCATAAACATCTAATTCTTATTTCTATTTATAACCAAGATAATTTTGCCCTTGTGATTGGTTCTAATCCGGAAGGGAAAATTATATATGGAGTTACTTTAGCTAATCCATTTGAAAGAACTCCATCACTATACAAAATAAAAGATTTTTATGACGAAGCACTTGCAAATTTTTATGATGTGATTTTTAAAAGTTCCAAAATTCCTAAAATTCAGGCGGGGATCTTAAAGTTTCCAATTCAAACACATTTCTTAGCTGTAGGTGGAGATAAGTCTCTTGTTTCAAAGGAAATGTTTAATGAAGAGGTAACTGGAAAAACATGGTTAAATTTTGCAAAAAAGGTAGACGACGAGTTGTTCGAAAAAATTAACACCTTGTCTAATGGTCAAATAGATTTTCTAAAATCTTTTGTAACAGATGACGGAGTTTATTTTGTTGGTATAGGAAGTGGAAAATTTAGAAATTTATACGCTGAGTTTTTTTCAGTATTGAGAAATAAATATGGTTTTTTACCTGGTAAATTTTTCCCAATTTCAGGTATTAAGGAAAAAGTCGTTGGGATGTTCAAAATTGAGCTTAACGATATAACTAACGAAAAAGTTTTTGAAAAGATAAATAATTTTGTAAAAGATTTTAATAAATTCAAAAGGTTTGTTGATGAATTAGGGGGGATAGAATGATTAACCTTGAGAGTGTAGAAGCCCTGTTAACAAGGGTTCCTGGTGTTAAAGCTGCTAAAATTGTAAGTGAAGGTGATGAGATCGTTGAAATACACATTGTAGCTGATAGTGAAAAGAGTCCCAAACAAGTTGTAAGGGATATTGAAACTGTTCTTCTTGCAAGTACAGGCCTCAAGATTGATCGTAGAATTATAAGCGTTGCACAAATAAAAGGTGATCTTCAAAAAGCAAGAATATTACCATATTCTTTAACAAATCTAAAAGTTGAAGAACCAGATTCAAGAACATTAAAAGTTTCAGTAGTTATCGAACATGGTAATGAAGAATTCTATGGAGATGCTTCAGGGCCAAAGACTTCACGGAATGTGCCGATAATTATTGGTAATGCTATATTAAATGCACTTTCTGATATTCATGATTATGCTCTCTCAATTGATGACACAATTGAAGTGTACCTTGCAGGAAAGAAATTTATTATTACACATTTAACTAAAGAATATAACGCAAAGGAAGAAAGTATCATAGGTGCAGCTGAGGTTGAAAACGACAAGTTTAGAGCTATTGCTGAAAGTGTACTTGATGCTTTTAGAAGAATTTAATTAGAGAGGACAAATATGAAATATTTTGAAACCTGGAATTATCCTGGAGATTTAAATATGGCAATTGATTATATTTTGGGCAGTTTTGGAGAGCCCTTCCTTCGTTTTTATACGTGGAAAGTTCCCACCTTATCGCTAGGAGTCAATCAAAGACCTAAAAACATAAACTTCAGATTTTTGAAAGAAATAGGTTATGACTGTGTTAGAAGACCTACAGGTGGTAGGGCTGTTCTTCATTTTAACGAACTAACTTACAGCATAGTTATTCCCAGCACTCACGAATTTTTTAATCTTTCAGTTTTAGAGTTTTATAAAGTAATCTCTCAAATAATAGTTGAAGGGCTAAAAAGGTTAGGTTTTCCAGTGGAATTAACTGAAAGAGGTAAAAAAGGCAATACTTCTGCATGTTTTGATGCTCCTTCATGGTATGAAATAACATTAAATAATTATAAGGTAGTGGGAAGCGCGCAAATGCGAACAAAAGATTTTATTCTTCAACATGGTTCAATAATACTAGAGACAAATAATGAAATAAAATATTGTTTTAAAGATATTAAAACAGATGTTATACAGTATGGACTTGATCAACATATGAAGGTAGATTTACAAAAGCTAAAGAATACTCTTTTAGAAACGTTTAATAATTATTTTAATATTGAAAAACTTGAAAAAATTGATGAAATAATAGAAAAGGCTAAAACCGCAAGGGAGAGATTCATTTGCAAGGAAAATTGATTTTAATTGGTACTCCTATTGGTAATATAGAAGATATTTCTCTTAGAGCTTTAAAAGTATTAAAAGAAGTTGATTTAATTCTTTCAGAAGATACTAGAAGAACTTTGAAATTATTGAATTACTATTCAATATCGAAACCTATAGATTCATTTAATGAGCACAGTTCAATGAAGAAAAAAGAAAAGATATTAGAAAGATTGAAAAATGGAGAAAAAATTGCTTATGTTAGTGATGCAGGTATGCCCGTTATTTCTGATCCAGGAACAGATCTTGTTAATATGTGTCATGAGAATGATATTGAGGTTGATATAATACCAGGTCCAAGTGCAGTTTTAACAGCACTTGCAGCAAGTGGGTATTATGGGAATAGATTTTTATTCTTAGGCTTTATGCCGAGAGACAAAAAAAGGCGAAGGTTATTAAGGAAAATTAAAGAAGGTATTGAATTAACAGATATTTTTATATTTTTCGAAAGTCCTGAAAGGCTTATAAAAACTTTAAAGGACATTTTGAATATCGTTGGAGATATTGAGATTTTTGTGGCTAGGGAATTAACTAAAAAATTTCAGGAGTTTTTTAAAGGTTTTGTTAGTGAGGCTATTGAGTATTTTGAAAATGGCGTCAAAGGTGAGATCACAGTAATATTAAATACATCAAAAATTAGAGATGAAAAAATTAAAAAAAATGATTGACAAAAAATTTAAAAGGTGTATACTTAGATTAACCCCGGATGGCGGGGAAAGTAAAATGATTTACGAGGAGGCGTTTTTTTTATGAAAGGTACAGTTAAATGGTTTGATGCAAAGAAAGGTTACGGATTCATCACTAAGGAAGACGGAGAAGACATTTTTGTTCACTGGAGTGCAATCCAGACAGATGGATTCAAAACATTAAAGGAAGGTCAAGAAGTCGAATTTGAAGTTCAAGATGGCCAAAAAGGTCCTCAAGCTGCAAATGTAAAACCTCTTTAATCCGTAGACCAATAATAAGCCCCCAGAAATGGGGGCTTTTAATTTATTTATTTGAAGAAGTTTCAGATTTTGTATTTGAAGATTTTTTACTATCGGTAATGTAAAAACCACTTCCTTTAAAAACGATTCCTACCCTTCCAATTGTTTTTTCCATTTCATTTCCACAAATATCGCATATAATTTCTGGGTTGTCATTAATTCCATGAAGTTCTACTTTTTCGGTTCCACAGTTTTTGCAGACATATCTGTACATTGGCATTTTATCACCTCCAATATTTGATTGATAATTTTTTTCTAATTTATATTATTATATATTTGACTATTTAAGTCAAGTAAACAATAAATTAATATGGTAAAATTTATTTGAGGTGAAAATGATGTTGTATGAGGTAGTATTGTCTGGAACTTCGCTAAATAAAACATTTTTATATTCATATAATTCTGACCTACAAATTGGTGAAAGAGTTTATGTTAATTATAACGGAAAGAAAACAGTTGCGTATGTAATAGACATAAAAAATGAAACAGGCAATTTTAAAGAAATTTTAAATAGAATAGATGGAAGAAGTTTTCTTCAAGATTGGTATGTCAAAATAATTAGAGAAATTTCTTCCTTTTTCAATTCACCACTCGGTAAGCTTCTTGATCTTTCCTTCCCCAAAGGAATAGAGGATTATTTTGAAGATAAAGTAAAAGCTCTGAGTCCTTTATATCCTGTTGAAGAGTTATCTAAAAAAGAATTTATTGAAAAATATGGTGAAGCAAAGCTAAATGAGCTTGTAAAAAATGGAATTGTAAAAATAGAAAAAGATTTAAAAGTAAAAAAACCGAGACCTCAAAGAGAACTTTATGTATATTTGGATGCAGATGTTTTAGAAATCTCTGAGAAAAGATTAACTAAAAGGCAACAAAATGTTCTAAATTACTTACTTTCAAGAGGAAGTTGTACGTATAGTGAGTTGAGAGAAATTTTTGGTATTAACAAAGATGTTTTATTACAACTTGAAAGAAAAAAAATAATATTACTCTCTGAAACTCCACTTGACTTTGAAGAAAGAAAGATTGAACTTACACAAAGGCAAAAGGAAATTGTAAGAGATATAATTAATAAACAAGGAAAACACCTTTTAATGGGAGTAACTGGTAGTGGAAAAACAGAAATTTATCTCTCTGTAATGGAACATTATTTAAAGTTTGGTAGAACCTTGTACCTTGTGCCTGAAACATCTCTCATTGAACAGACATTTTCAAGAATAAAATCAAGGTTTCCGGATCTAAATATAGGTATATATCACAGTTATTTAACTAAGTCAAAAAAAGCAGATATTTGGTTAAAAAGTGTAACTGGAGAAATTGATGTATTAATTGGGACAAGAAGCGCAATTTTTGTTCCTTTAAAAGATCTAAACTTAGTAATTGTTGATGAAGAGCATGACGATAGCTACTATCAGGATACAGATCCAATATATGATGCAATAAGTATTTTAGAAAAATATCCAAAAACTGTTATTTTTGGAAGTGCTACCCCTAGGCTTGAACACTACTTTAAAGCAAAAAATGGAGAGTTTCATTTTCATATGCTTACCGAAAGGTTTGGAACAGTTTTACCAGATGTTGAAATTATTGATCTAAACAATGAAGAAAAGATAACCCCTCATGTATCTAAAAAGATGTTCGATGAAATAAAAGAAGAGTTAGAGAAGGGTAATAGTGTTATTACTTTTGTTAGGAGAAAAGGTTTTTCTCTTTTGATGTGCCAACGATGTGGATATTTTGTAAAATGCCCAAGTTGTGATGTGGCTTTAACTTATCACAAAGATGAAGGGAAGTTAAAATGTCATATTTGTGGGCATTCACAAAGCGTTATTAATGTATGTCCATCTTGCGGTTCTGTAATGCTTCTAGAAAAAGGTGCTGGAACTGAAAGAATGGAGAAAGAACTTATTCAGTTTTTCCAGGGAAGGAAAATTGCAAGGGCAGATACTGAAATCATTAGAAAGCCAAATTTATTCAATGAAGTAATTAAAGATTTATTAAACGGGAAACTTGATATTTTAGTTGGCACAAAAATGATTACAAAAGGGCTTGATGTTCCTACAATTTCTTTGATTGTTGTAACAGATATTGATGCAATTTACAAGCTTCCAGATTATAATTCTGAAATTAAAGCTTTTCAATTACTTGTCCAGGTTGTAGGACGTTCGGGAAGAAGAACTAAAGGAAAGGCTTTGATACAAACATTTAATCCAGAAAGTGAAGTGTTAAAATATGCTGTGAAACAGGATGTTAAAAGTTTTTACGAACTAGAACTTGAAAAAAGAAAAGTTTTAAAATATCCACCATATTCTGATATAGTACAGGTGATAACATATTCTGCTGATAAGGAGTTAGGATATATTACAACAGATAAATTGGTCGAAGAATTAAAAAAAGTTATTAATGAAGAAATAATTGGTCCTACAGAATATTTAATTCCAAAGATGCGAAATAACTTTCTTTACCATTTTTTAGTAAAAACTAATGATGTAAAAGAGGTAAATAAAATACTGAATAATGTTTTAAAAAAATATCCTACAAAATATCAAATTCGAGTAAATCCACCTTCTCTTCTTACATATTCAATATAGTTTAAACAAGTTCTAATTGAATGTGTTTTAGTTCATAGTCAAGATTTATGATTCTAACGTTTACAATTTGATTTATTTTTAACTTACTTTTGATTTTACTTTTATGGATTAACCCACTTTCTTTTATTCCAAGATCTACAAATGCTCCAAAGTCTGTAATGTTGGTGATAGTTCCTTGAAGTTTCATACCAATTTTCAAATCTTCAAATGTTAAAATATCGTCAAACAAAATTGGTTGAGGAAGTTCATCTCTAGGATCTCTTCCAGGTTTTAAAAGATCAAAGATAATGTCTTTTAAAGTATAAATTCCAACATTTAATGATTCTGAGAGTTCTGTCAGTTTTTCTTTATCGTTTAAAATCTTTTCAAAATTTTCTTTTACTTTGTTTTTCTTAATATCTTCAATTTTCAATCCATATAGTTTAAGAAGCTTTTCAGCAGTTTCGTAATTTTCAGGGTGAATACCTGTCATTTCAAGAGGATTTATACCATCAAAAATTCTTAAAAACCCAGCAGATTGCTCGAAAGTTTTTTCTCCAAATCCATTGATTTTTAATAATTCCTTTCTTTCTTTAAATTTCCCATTTTTTTCTCTATATTCAACTATTTTTTTAGATAGTTTTGGTGTAATACCTGAAACATATTCTAAAAGTTTAGCTGAAGCAGTATTCAAATTAACACCGACTAAATTTACCACATCTTCTACTACATTATCTAATTTTTCTTTTAATTTTTTTTGATTTACATCATGTTGATATTGGCCGACTCCAAGAGATTTTGGATCAATTTTTACAAATTCTGCCAAAGGATCTTGTACCCTTCTACCTATGCTTATTGCCCCTCTTATTGTCACATCTAGATCAGGGAATTCTTCTTTAGCAAGTTTTGAAGCTGAATAAACTGAGGCTCCAGCTTCATTAACAAACAGATATTTTATCTTTAAATTGTGCTTTTTTAAAAGCCAGGCAACAAACTTTTGTGTTTCCCTTGATGCAGTTCCATTACCTATTGCAATTAAATTTAAATTGTATTTTTTTATAAAGTCTAAAACAATTTCTTCAGAAGTTTCATAATCGTTTTTTGGGGGTACTGGATAAATTGTATTGTGTTCTAAAAATTTTCCATATTCATCGAGTGCTACAATTTTACAACCAGTTCTATACCCCGGATCAATTGCTAAAATCCTTTTCCCCTTTATAGGTGGAGTAAGTAGAATTTGTTTTAAATTACTTGCGAAAATTTCTATTGCTCTATTTTCTGCCTTTTCATTTAATAAATTTCTTACTTGATTTTCTATTGAAGGATATAGCATATTACTCCAACCATATTCAAGACCTGGGAGAATAATTTGGTTATTTTCATCCCATTTTGTGAGATATTTATTAAAAAGTTTTTGCTTAAAGCTATCTTCTAATGAGATATTAACTTTTAATATTCCTTCTTTTTCGCCCCTGTTAATTGAAAGAATTCTATATTCGGGAATTTTGTTTAATTTTTGCGAAAAGCCGTTGAACATTTCAAATTTAGTTTTTACATTTTCATATTCTTTTTTCTTTGAAGTATGAATGAAACCATGATTTAAAAGGAATTCTAAAAGTTTCGATCTAACTTTTGAATCGTGTGCAAACCATTGTCCTATAATATATGAAACTCCTTCCTTAACTTTTTCAATAGAGTCAAATTTATCGGACAAATAATCTTTTGCAACTATTTCAAAATTGATCTTTTGCTCATATAGCAATTTTGCTAATGGTTCAAGTCCATTTTCTATAGCTATATCTGCTTTTGTTTTTTTCCTCTTTTTAAATGGAAGGTAAATATTTTCAAGTTCATTTAATTTTTTGCAACTTTTTATTTTATTTTCAAGTTCTTCAGTAAGCTTTCCCTGGTCTTTTATTGATTTTAAAACAGTGTTTTTGTATTTTTCTAGATTTTGGTAATATTCATATTTTTCTTTAATTGTTCTGATTTGCTCTTCATTTAGTGCTCCGGTTGCTTCTTTTCTATATCTACTTATGAAAGGAACCGTATTATCATTTAAAAGATTTATAGTATTTTCAACTTGCCATGGCTTTAAGTTTAATTCCTCTGAAATTAAATTGATAATATTCAATTAGATCCCTCCTTTTTATGCAAATTATAACAGAATTTTTGGTATTCAAAATTACTGATTAAATAAAATTTAAAGTCTTTAATGCTAAGATTTGAATTTTTATTGACTTTTATATTATTTTTGAATAGAAATTTAAAAATGTATAATTAAACTTGTAGACTTACTAAAGGGGGGATTTTTTTGCCAAGAAGGGTCGCGAAACATCCTATTTTGGGCGATTTGGAAGAAACAAACGAAATAGAATTTGAATTTGAAGGTCAAAAGTTAAAAGCATTTAAAGGGGATACTATAGCAAGTGCATTGATTGATAATGGATTGGATATTTTTGGTTTTACAGATAGTGGAAAACCAAGAGGTTTTTTTTGTGCAATTGGTAAGTGTTCATCATGTCTTGTAATAGTTAATGGTGTTCCAAATATTAGGGCTTGTATAACACTAGTTGAGGATGGTATGAAGGTTGAGAGGCAAAAGGGGAAGGGGAATCCTGTATGGTAAAAAAAGTTCAAGCTTTAGTCATTGGCGCAGGTCCAGCAGGTTTGTGTGGGTCTATTGCAATGGCTGAAAGCGGGGTAGAAGTTTTAGTAGTTGATGAAGGGATAAAACCTGGTGGGCAATTACCAAAGCAAACACATAAATTTTTTGGACATGAAGGTTTTTTTGCTTCAATTAGGGGTTTTGAAATAGGGGATAAATTATATAAAAGAGCAATTGATTTAAAAGTAAAGTTTAAAATGAAAACAACAGTAAGTGGAATATATGAAGATGGAATAGTTCTTTATGATAGAGATAAGGAAGAAGCTTATGATATAAAAGCTGATTTTATATTAATTGCAACGGGAGCCTCTGAAAGATTTATCTCTTTTAAGAAAAATTATCTGCCAGGTGTATATGGTGCTGGTGCCGTTCAAACTCTTATGAATCAATACAGAGTTCTACCAGGTAAAGATTTTTTAATTGTAGGTGCTGGGAATATAGGCCTTATTGTTGCCTATCAACTTTTACAGGCTGGGGCAAATGTAAAAGCAATAGTTGAAGCAAGCGATAAAGTTGGAGGATATCTTGTTCATGCTAACAAAGTAAAAAAAATGGGAGTTCCAATTCTTCTTAGACATACAATAGTTGAGGCTATAGGTGAAGATAAAGTAAGAGGAGCTGTTATTAGCGAAGTTGACGAAAAGTTCAGGCCAATAAAAGGGACGGAAAAAGAACTTGTTGTTGATAATATTTGCCTTGCTGTTGGTCTTCAACCAAGTGTAGAACTTGCAGCGCAAGCAAGAGCAAAAATAGAATACATTCCAGAGCTAGGCGGCTATGTTCCGTATAGAGACGAAAACATGAAAACAAGTGTTGACAATGTTTATATTGCAGGTGATATAGCAAGTATTGAAGAAGCGTCTACTGCAATGATTGAAGGTTATATTGCTGGGTATAATATTGCTCAAAAAGTTACAGGTAAAGATTTAAGTGAAAAAATTGAGAAAATGAAAATTGAACTTGAAGAGTTTAGAAGAGGGCCGTTTTCTTTAAAGGTTAGAAGAGGGCTTAAGAAATTTGGAATTAATTATCCTGAAGGTGGTTATAGAACTGAACAACAAAAAGATGATGGTCCTGCTGGAAAACTAAGGGTAAAAATTGAGTGTCCTCAGAATATTCCCTGTAATCCATGTGAGACTTCCTGCCCGACAGGTGCAATTTCAGTTGGAGGCAATATCAACGGTATTCCACACGTAAATTATGACAAATGTATAGGTTGTGGAGTGTGTGTAATGAAGTGTCCTGGACTTGCAATTTTCCTGATACAAGAGCAGGAAAAACATTCAATAGTAGGAATACCATATGAATTTGAACTTCCGGAAGCTCAAGAAAGAGTTTTATTACTAAACAAAAATGGAGAAATCGTAGGAGAAGGTGAAGTAGAAAAGGTTGTAAAAAATAATAAAGGGAAAACTCATATAGTATTTTTGAAAATTCCAAAAGGTCTTGAAAATGAAGTTAGGCATTTTTCAAAAATTAAGCTTGAAGATGATGAAATTGTATGTAGATGTGAAGAAATAACCAAAAGTCAAATTGAAGAAGCAATTAATGAAGGTTTTACAGATTTTGAAGAATTAAGAAGATATTTAAGAATTAGTATGGGACCTTGTGGTGGAAGAGTATGTAGACTTCAAACCTTATCAATTATTTCCATGAAAACAGGTATACCAATTTCTGAACTTGAGTCTGGAAGATTTAGGCCACCTAGTATACCAATTTCCTTTAAAGCAATAATCAGGGGAGATGAAAAAGATGAAATATAAAGTCTGTATAATTGGTGGAGGGATTATTGGAACAGCAATCGCATATTTTTTAGGAAAAATGGGCGAAACATCTGTAGCAGTATTCGAAAAAAGATACCTTTCATCAGGGGCGACTGGCAGATGTGGTGGAGGAATTAGACAACAATGGAGTACAGAAGCAAACGTAAGACTTGCAATGAGAAGTGTTCAATTTTTCGAAAGGTTCAAAGAAGAAGTTGGAATGGATATTGAATACAGACAGGGCGGATATCTTCTTTTGTCATATTCTGAGGAAGAAGCCCAGCAATTTGAAAAGAATGTTAAAATGCAAAGAGAACAAGGATTAGAAGTTGAAATTTTAAGTCCAAAAATGGTAAAAGAGAAATATCCTTACATAAATACTGAAGGGGTTGTACTTGCGACATTTTGTCCCACTGATGGACATGCAAATCCTCATAAAGCGACTTTTGGATACGCAAAAGCAGCTGAAAAAATGGGAATTGAGATTTACACTCATACGGAAGTAAATGAAATTGATGTGGAAAATGGAAAGGTAAAAGGCATACAAACTTCTAAAGGATATTTTGAATGTGATGTACTTGTTAACGCTGCAGGTGCGTGGTCAAGAGAAGTCGGAAAGATGGCTGGAGTAGAACTACCAACTGAAAGTTATAGACATCAGATTTTTGTGACCGAACCTCTTAAATATTTCTTTCCTTTTATGGCTATAAGTTTCTCAAAGAATTTTTACATTAGGCAAGCACTTCATGGACAATTTATAATGGGGCAAGGCGATAAAGATGAAAAACCTGGAATAAATGAAAATGTAACATTTAAATTTGAAAAAGAAATGGCCAAAAAAATGACAAAAATTTTTCCATTCTTAGAAAATGTAAGGATTTTAAGACACTGGTCAGGAGAATACAATATGTCTCCAGATGCTCAACCCATTCTTGGTAAATCAAATGAAGTAGAAAATTTCTATTATGCTGTTGGTTTTTCTGGACATGGATTTATGCTTGCTCCTGCCGTTGGTGAAGCAATCGCTGAAATGATTTTATTAGGTAAGCCTGTTCATAGTGATATTTCATATTTGGATAAAGATAGATTTAAAAAAGGTATCGTTCAAGAGAAAAATGTTGTGTAATTTATGGTATAATAAATTAAGCGTGGGACAATCTCTAAATAAGGAGGGGAAAGGTTATGAAGAAACTTTTAGTAATTCTTTTAGTTTTAAGTTTAGTAGTTTTTGCTTTTCCAAAAACCAAAGTAGTATTTTGGCATGCTATGGGTGGCGGCCATGGTAAGACCCTCGAACAAATAGTTAAAAATTTCAATGAAACACATCCAGATATTGAAGTTGAGGCTGTATACGTTGGAAATTATGGTGCTTTAAGTCAAAAATTGCTTGCTGGTGCTCAAGCAGGTGAACTTCCAACTATTTCACAAGCATATTCAAACTGGACAGCAAAGCTTATTCAAAGTGGAGTAGTACAACCTTTAAATGACTTTTTAAATGATCCAAAAATTGGACTTACAAAAGAAGAATGGGAAGATGTTTTCAGACCACTTAGAGAAAATTGTATGTGGGGCGATACAGTATACGCTGTACCGTTTAACAAGAGCTTATATGTACTTTACTATAACGCTGATCTCTTCTCCTTGTATGGTGTAGATGTTCCAAAATCAATAAATGAACTTTATTATGCAGCAAAAGTATTAACAGAAGATATTGATGGTGATGGTAAAGTAGATCAATATGGATTAGGCTTTAGGACAACAGTTGATTTCTTCAATATACTCCTTACTTTAAGGGGCGGCTCAATTTTGAGATTTGAAAATGGGAAATGGGTTTCAAATATTGATAGTGTAGAAACCAGAGAAGTTCTTTCCTTTGTTAAAAAGATGATTGATGATGGAATTGCATACTATCAAGGTGGATATATGGATGGTCCATTTGGTCAGCAAAAAATTGCTATGTTTATTGAAACAATTGCAAGTAAACCATATGTGAATAAGAGTTCTGCAGGTAAATTTACATGGGCATGGGCTCCTGTTCCAGTATGGAAAACAAGAAATGTTCCATTTGCTGGTACTGATATAATTATGTTTGCAAATGCTTCTGAAGAAGAAAAGAAAGCAGCTTGGGAATTTATGAAATACTTGATATCTCCAGAAGTTACAGCATTCTGGTCAATCAATACAGGATATATTCCTGCAAGAAGATCTGCACTTGAAACAAATATTTGGAAAGAATATCTTAAAACAGATCCTCTTGCAGAAGTTCCATTATCACAAATTGAAAATGCAGTATTTGATCCACAAATCGGTGTATGGTATGAAATCAGAATAGTTGTTGGTAACATGTTCTCTGATTTTGTAAATGGAAAAGTTGACATGGAAACCGCAATTAAGACAGCAAACGATCAAATTAACAAATACCTTGCTGAAGAATATGGAAACGAATAAAAATTTATAAAGAGTAATTTACCACCCCTTGGTTTTTCAAGGGGTGGTTTTATTTTTGCTTAGTTGATATAATATTATTAGTTTGATTTTTTGAGGTGAAACATGAAAGTTATTGTAAATGCAGAAAAATTAAAAAGAATTGTTTTACATATTGATAAAGTGTGTGGAACAGTGGAACCAATAAATAGATTGGTTGGTGTTTCTTACGATAATGGAAATTTAGTATTTTATGGAGGAGATGGTTGTTTTTCAGTTAAGGCCGAAGTATCTGAAATGAATCCCACATCGCTTAGGTTTTCAACATCATTAGATATTCTCAAATATTTCATTTCGGAACTAAAAGGTAATGTTCTAATTTATTCAGATGGTAATTTTGTAACCTTTAAAGTTAAAGAAGAAAATCTGAAAATTAGAGTAGGAAAATTTAGATTTGAAAAATTTGAAGATAGGTTTGATGTAATTTCTAAGATAAGCAATACATTTTTCATTAAAGATTTAGATTTTGTTTCTTCACATTTAGAAGAAGGAAGTATGGTCGATTTATTTTTTGGTAATAAAACAAAGATGGCCGCAGAATCTAGGGATATAATTTGTTATGTTTCAAGAGATGCAATTGAAAATAACAGTTCTATTTTTTGGAGTATACCTTATTATTCTTCTAGACATATTGTAAAATCTCTAAAGGACGATTCAGTACGTGAATTACTCGTTGGAAAAGGTCTTAACTATCTTATTTTCAAAGGAGAATTTTTATATAACCTTTGTGGCGAAGAGATAAAAGAGAACAAATTGATTTTTATTGAAGAAGAAATAAAAAATGGAAAAATAATTGCAAAAATAGGAGCAAGTCATTTTAAACATTATTTAAGACGATCAATGATACTCGGAAGAAATTCACAAGTAAAAATCAGTGGATCAAGAAACGGTATTTTCTTTTATACCTTTTCAAGAGGAATGGAATATAAAGGTGTTCTTGAAACAAAAATTGAATCTCCATTTACTACAATAGTAAATGCATACTTTTTTAGAAGTGCTTTGAATAGAATAGGTGGAGAAAATTTGCAGATATTTTTAGGGAAGAGTCATTTAATAATTTCAACAGTACAGAAAAGAAGATTTATTCTTTTACCTCTTGTTCAATAAGTGCTTCTATTTTTTCTAAAATTTCTTCTTCTTTATATTCATTAATAATTTTTCCTTTATAAAATAATACGAAACCATTTTTTACTCCTGCGATACCGATATCGGCGTCTTTTCCTTCGCCAATCCCATTTACAACACAACCTAGAATTGCTATTTTGATATTTTTATTAATGTTTGAAAATCTTTCCTCAACTAATTTTGCCCATTTTTCAACGTTAATTTCTGTTCGTGAACATGTTGGGCATGCAATTACTTCCAAACCTTGACGTAATCCAAGAGAAATAAGAATTTTTTTAGCAATTATTACTTCATAAATGGGATCTCCAGCAATAGAAACTCTAATTGTATCTCCAATGTTTTTATATAGTAAATGTCCGAGGGCAATTGAAGACTTTACAATTGACCATTCATAAGTTCCTGCTTCAGTGACTCCTATATGAAGAGGATAATTTGTCAAAGTTGAAATTTTTTCGTATGCTTTAATAGTTTCTTTAACATCTGAACTTTTTACAGAAATAACTATATTATTAAAACCATATTTTTCAAGAATTCTAACTTCTTTAAGAGCAGCTTCACAAAGAGCGTCAACTTTATCTAGATGTTCTAATTCTTTTGGTATAGAACCAGAATTTGCCCCAACTCTTATTGGAACATTATATTCTTTAGCAACTTTTACAACTTCTTTTACTTTTTCTTCACTTCCAATATTTCCAGGATTTATTCTAACTTTTTTTGCACCATTTTGTATACTTTTAATGGCAAGTTTGTAATCAAAATGGATATCTGCAATGATTGGTATTGGGGAATTTTTAGTAATAACTTTCAAACTTTCTGCAGCTTCAATTGTTGGGACAGAAACTCTTACTAACTCACAACCAGCTTTGAAAAGCTGGTTAATTTGATTTAATGTTGCCATGTAGTCTTCTGTTTTTGTATTGGTCATTGATTGAATAACAACTGGATTGTCTCCACCAATTTTAACATTTCCAATTAATATTTCTTTAGTCATGTTTTTCACTCCCGTGAATAATATACCTCTTAATTAACTCTTTGTCAAAAACATTTGTAAAAAGGTATGTTATTTGATAAAATTAAATTTGAAAATGGAGGTGGTTAATATTATATATATACTTGCATTCATTGCTGTCTTCATGTTTGTCGTAATAATTCATGAATTTGGTCATTTTTTGTTTGCAAAAATCTTTGGAGTTGATGTTTTAGAATTTGCAATTGGTTTTGGACCAGTTTTGTATAAAAAGAAAATTGGTAGAACCCTTTTAAGAATTAATCTCATACCATTTGGTGGATATGTCAAGCTTAAAGGAGAGCAGCTTGATGAAGAAGGTGAAAATTCATTATATTCAAAACCTGCCTGGCAAAGGCTTTTAATAGCTTTTGCAGGTCCATTGTTTTCTATTTTAGCAGCTTATATTTTATTTATTCCAATAGTTTCAATTTGGGGAGTTCCGGCTGTTACTGTTGGTAAAGTAATGGAAAATAGTCCTGCTCAGATTGCAGGACTTCAAGATGGGGATGTAATTTTAAAAATAAACGGAAAAAGAGTTTTTGATTCAGCCGAGGTAAGCGAAATAATTTCTAAAGGTGAAGTTGTTAAATTGACAGTCTTAAGAAACAATGAAAAAATGGACTTAACAATTACTCCAAAGTTATCACCTCCCGAATATATTTTTGTTCTTGACGATGTTTCTGGAAAAATTGAAGGAAAAATTTCAAAAATTAATGGCTATTTAATAGGAACTGATTTAAAATTAAATGCTGGTCAATTTGTTGAAATTGTTGATGAATTTGGAAATACACTTTCTGGAGCGGTTGTTAGTTATTCATTTGTGCCTGAAAGATATACAATTGGTTTTTATTACGCAGGTTTGAAGCCTGTTATCACAAAAGATTTTTCTCCTTTTAAAAAAGGAGATAGATTAGTTAAAGTCAACGATTTGGAAATAGTTGATTATTTTTCAATTGTTAGACTTGCTACAGCTATGGGACTTTCAAAAGATCAAGCATATGTTGATATTTGGGGTGAAAAATTAAATGATTTTATACTACCATTTGATGAAAATTTAACAATTCAAATAATTAGAGATAATGAATTGCATACCTTTCAAATGGTTAAAGAAGAGTTCTATAAAATCATAACAGAACCTGGAATCTTCGAAAGTGAAAATTATGTGTTAAAACCTGCGAATTTTATTGAAACAATTTCACTAGCGGTTCAAAGGTGTAATTCAGCTGCAGTAATTATTTGGAAGGCATTTCAAAAATTATTTTTTACAGGTCAAGGAGTACAAAATGTTGCAGGACCTATTGGAATTGCAGTAATAATTGGCGATGCAGCAAAAGCTGGTTGGGAAATGATGCTAACTGTTGTAGCATTTTTCACTTTGAATTTGGGTATTTTTAATTTACTACCTTTACCAGCGTTAGATGGAGGAAGAATTATTTTCTCTTTAATAGAGATTATTTTGAGACGAAAGATAGATAGGAGGATTGAAGCAATAATCCATACAATTGGTTTCTTTATTTTAATGATACTTCTATTCTATTTCATGTTTGCCGATATTACCAGGTTTTTCTAAGGGGTTGATAAAATGGAAGTAAAAATTTTAGACAGAGAACTTGTGGAAGTTTCATTTGAAGATTTAAATAATTTTTCTGAAACAAGAATGATAAATTTACCAAGAAAAATAGTTTTAAACTTTTTCGATAAAGAAAAAGTAATTGGTTTTGTATCGTTTGAAATGAGGTATTTTAATAAAAACGCATACATTACTTATTATCTAATACCTGAAGAAAGAAACAAAGGAAAAGGAAAGAAAATACTAAATTTAGCCATTGATTTTGCCTTTAAAGAATTGAACCTTGAAAGGATTACAGCTGAAGTATATGAATACAATGAAAAGTCAATTAGGCTTCTGGAAAAGTTTGGCTTTCAGCTTGAGGGAAGAATTAGGAAAGGAAAGTATCATGACGGAAAATATCACGATATTTTAATATATGGTTTAATGAAAGAAGAAAGAGCGGGATGACCCGCTCTTTTTTATTTTTGAAGATTGAAATAATCAGTATTTTCATCATGTTCTATTTTTATATATCTGTTTCTTGCTGCTTCGAAAATTCTTTCAATAATCGCATGAAGGTCGCTTTTTTCAGCAAGCTTTTCAACTTTTTCTTTTAAAGGAGATAGAATTTCAAATGATTCACCTTCGAATTTTATGAACTCAGAATATGATTGATCAATCGAATCATCAATTTTTGAAAGGAATTTTAATAAAATATAAATGAAAACCTCTCTAACATCAGCTTTTCTTTTTGCTTCAACAAGTTTTTCGCGGTATTCAGCTTCAATTTCATTGTAATATTTTACATATGAAACAATCTTTTCGCCTTTAATCATACAACCACTCCTTTCAAATTTTAGATAGTTTTATTGCAAAATAACTAAGGCTGACAATTGCTGCTGTTTCAAAACGTAAAATTTTCTTTCCTAAAACCAGACTTTTAAAATTTTCTTTAAGTTTAATAATTTCTTGTTCTGTAAAACCACCTTCTGGACCAACAATTAGTGCAACATCATCTGCAATATTTTCCGGAAATTTTTCGCCATTAAAGTCTAAAAAATAGGTGTTTTTAGGAGCTAGTCTGAAAATCTCTTCAAATTTAATTATTTCAAATTCAGGAAAAGTGTATCTTATGCACTGTTTGCAGCTTTCTCTAATTACAAGCTCAATTTTTTCTTTTTTTTGTGAATAATCCCTGTTAGAAAAAGTTGTTTTAGTAATATAAATTTTATCAACACCAAGTTCAACAGATTTTTCTATAAGTAATCTAAGTCTTTCCCATTTTCCAGATGGTGCAAATAAAATCAATTTAAAAGGATTTTTGTCTTCTATATATTTAGACTCTAAAATTGTGCCAAAAGATTTTTTTTTCCCAATTTCGGCAAGTTTAACAGAGTATTGATGGCCCTTTCCGTCTGTGCAAAAAATCAAATCCCCAACTGTTTTTCTAACAACTTTTAGGTGGTTAGTTTCATGTTCATCAAAGTATGCTATTTCGTTTTTAGTAGTGCAATAAAAGATGTTGGGCATTAAATCACCTCATTATTATTATACAATACATTTGTTGAACTTTAACATTTGTAGTATAATTTCTTAAAGAGATAATAAAAAATACAGGAGGGATTTTATGAAAGAATATAAGCCTCAAGAATTTGAAAGCAAATGGCAAAAAGAATGGGATGATAAGAAAGTATTTGTTACTCCTCAATATTCAGAAAAACCAAAGTTTTATGATCTTGTAATGTTTCCTTACCCATCTGGTACCTTACATGTAGGTCACGTCAAAAATTATGTTATTGGAGATATAGTTGCAAGGTATAAGAGAATGAAAGGATTTAATGTGCTGCATCCTTTTGGATATGACGCTTTTGGCCTTCCTGCAGAAAATGCAGCAATTAAGAATAAAATCCACCCTGAAGAATGGACGTTTAAAAATATTGAGATAATAAGAAATCAGATAAAGAAAATTGGGATTAGTTATGATTGGACAAGAGAAATAGCTACATGTAAGGAAGATTACTATAAATGGACTCAGTGGCTATTTTTAAAGTTATATGAAAATGGACTCGCTTATAAGAAAAAAGGAGCAGTTAACTGGTGTCCAAATTGCCAAACTGTTCTAGCAAATGAACAAGTAGTGGATGGAAAGTGTGAAAGATGTGGAACAGAAGTTACTATAAAACATCTTGAACAATGGTATTTTAAGATAACCGATTATGCAGAAAGACTTTTGAATGATTTAGATAAATTAACCGGATGGCCTGAAAATGTAAAAATAATGCAAAAGAATTGGATTGGAAAAAGCACAGGGGCAGAAGTTGATTTTCCTGTTGATGGCCTTGATATGAAAATTAGGATCTTTACAACAAGGCCAGATACTCTTTGGGGTGTAACATTCATGGCAATTGCTCCAGAATCTCCACTTGTTGAGCAACTTGTAACCGAAGATAGAAAAGAAGAATTATACAAATTTTTACAGAAAATTTCTCTTGAAGATAGATTTAAAAGAACTAGTATAGATGCAGAAAAAGAAGGATTCTTCCTTGGAAGATATGCAATTAATCCTGTAAATGGTGAAAAAATTCCAATTTATGTTGCAAATTATATTTTGTATGAATATGGTACAGGAGCAATAATGGCTGTTCCTGCACATGATCAAAGAGATTTTTCTTTTGCAAGAAAATATAACTTACCAATAAGGGTTGTCATTGACAATCCAGAAAATCCTTTGAATCCTGAAACAATGGAAAAAGCATATGAAGATGAAGGGATAATGGTGAATTCTGGACCATTTAATGGTTTAAATAGTAAAGATGCTATTGATAAGGTAATTGAATATCTTGAAGAAAAGAAAATTGGAAAAAGAAGTGTTCAATATAAATTAAGAGATTGGCTTATTTCAAGGCAGAGGTATTGGGGAGCACCTATTCCAGTTGTATACTGTGAAAATTGTGGAGTAGTTCCTGTTCCAGAAAAAGATTTACCAGTAAAATTGCCTAAAGATGTAGAATTTTTACCAACAGGACAATCTCCTCTCGCTTTAAACGAACAATTTTTGAATACAACTTGTCCAAAATGTGGAGGTCCTGCAAAAAGAGATGCTGATACAATGGATACATTTGTTGATAGTTCTTGGTATTATTTGAGATATGTTAATCCAGATTTGGATGATAAACCTTTTGATTCAAATGATGTGAATTATTGGTTACCAGTTGATCAATATATTGGTGGAGTAGAACATGCAATTTTGCACTTACTTTATTCAAGATTTATAACAAAGGTTTTACATGATCTTGGATATGTGAATTTTGACGAACCATTTACAAATCTCTTTACTCAAGGAATGATTTACAAAGATGGTTGGAAAATGAGTAAATCAAAGGGCAATGTGGTTTCACCAGATGAAATGATTGAAAAATATGGTGCAGATACCTTGAGAACATATATTTTATTTATGGCACCACCTGAAAAAGATGCAGAATGGAGCGATGCAGGAATTGAAGGCGTTAATAGATTCTTAAAGAGATTGTGGAATAATTTCTATAGTATCTTACCTCTTATTAAAGACGTAAAAGATGAAAAGATAATTTTAAAAGATAAAAAAGAAAAGGATTTAAGAAGAAAACTTCATCAATCAATAAAGAAAATTACAGAAGATATTGAAGGTGGATTTAAATTTAACACTGCTATTGCTGGCCTCATGGAACTTAACAACAGTTTAAGTGATTACTTGAATTCAACGGAAAGAGATAAATTAAATCTTCCTTTACTTAGAGAGCTTGCTGAAAATCTTATTCTCATTCTTTCACCATTTGCTCCTCATATGGCGGAAGAAATGTGGCATGACCTTGGCAAAGATACTTTAATTGTTAACGAAACATGGCCAGAGTATGATAAGGAAGCATTAAAGGTAGATGAAGTAACAATTATTATTCAAATAAATGGAAAGGTTAGAGGAAAAATAAATGTTTCTGTTGATGAAGATGAAGAAAAAGTAAAAGAACTTGCATTGAATGAACCAAAAATAGCTTCTTATGTTCAAGGAAAAGAGATAGTTAAAGTTATATATGTTAAAAATAAGCTTTTGAATATTGTTGTTAAATAAAGGAGGAGAGTTTATGAAGAAACTATTTGTTTTGCTTTTAGTTGTAGTTTCCATGTTTTTGGTTTTTGCTGAAGATTCAACACCAACAAGTTTACCTGCAACAAGTGTAGTTGCAATTGTTAATGGCGAGGAAATAACACTTGAATTGTTAAATTCTGAGGCTGATGTTAATGGTCTACTAATTAAAATTTCTGAAGTAGATCAAACATTTTTTAATGTTTTGTCCAACACAGAAGAAGGAGTAAAACTTCTTATGAGGTACAAAAGAGCAATATTGGACCAAATTATAGATAAACTTTTAATTGTCCAGTTTGCCGAAAAGTATGGTCAAAGACCATCTGATGAAGAAGTTGAAGATTTTGTAAATAAACAAATTGCTGATTATTTATCTTCACAGGGAATTGATGAAGAAACATTTGATATGTATTTGCAATATGCGAATATGGGAACATTAGAAGATTTCAAAAAGAAATTATTCTTCAATGCCCTAGTTAATATGTCTATACAAAACTTATTTGATTACATTTCTAAAAATGCAACTGTCACAGATGAAGAAATTAAAACTTATTATAATGATAACATTGATAGCTTTTCAACGCCTTCAACATATGATTTGTATGTGTTAACTTTCAATAACGAAACACAAGCAAAAGCAGCGAAGGATAAAGTAGTTACAGGAGCTGATTTTGAATCTGTGGCAAAAGAATATAATTTAAGTGATTATAGATTTCAAGGATTAGCAAAAGGAGAAACCTTCCCATCAAAATTGTGGGATTATATTGAAAATACAATAACTGGAGCAATTTTAGGTCCAATTAACATTGATAATACTTATTATCTTGTTAAGGTTGTTAATAAAATACCACCGCAGGTAAAAAGCTTAGAAGAAGTCAAAGAAGAAATTGAACAACAATTGTTAAGTCAAAAGCAATCAGATCTTTGGGCAGAATTTATAGATCAAGAATTTGAAAAATTTAAAAATGAAAGTGATATCCAGATTTTTTATAACGTTGAATAATTTAAAAAAATTTAATTAAGAATGGGGGAAATTATTTCCCCCATTTTTTTGTTATATGAAAAATTTTAAGTCTTTTTTTGCTTATGATATAATTATTGTGATTAAAAAATAAAGGAGGCTGTTGTATGAAGCTTAAAACAATGACTATGGAGTGGACAGGCGATGAATTAATTTTAATTGATCAAAGAAAAATTCCTTTGAAAGAGGAATATATGCATTGTAGAACATATGAAGATGTTGCAGTTGCAATAAAAGAGATGGTAGTTAGAGGGGCACCTGCAATTGGAGCTTCTGCAGCTTTTGGATATGTTTTGGGTGCAAAAAATATAAATGCAAATTCATTTGAAGAATTAAAAGAAAAAATGGCTCACGTTAAAAGTGTTCTAGCTAATACAAGACCTACAGCTGTTAATTTATTTTGGGCACTTGAAAGAATGGAAAAAACGCTTCAAGAATATGGAAAGTTAGAAGGAATTGTTGATAGACTTGAAGAAGAAGCGATGGCAATTGCAAATGAAGATATTGAAGCAAATAAAAGAATGGGTAGATATGGAGCAGAACTTTTAAAAGATGGTGATACGGTTTTAACTCACTGTAATGCTGGAGCTCTTGCAACTGTGGATTATGGAACGGCACTTGGTGTTATAAGGGCTGCTGTTGAACAGGGAAAGAAAATCAAAGTTTTTGCAGATGAAACAAGACCATATTTGCAAGGAGCAAGACTTACTGCCTGGGAACTAATGAAAGATGGAATAGATGTAACTTTAATAAGCGATAACATGTCTGGTTGGTCTATGAAACTAGGTAAAATAAATGCGGTTATTGTTGGAGCTGATAGGGTTGCTGCAAATGGAGATGTTGCAAATAAAATTGGAACTTACATGGTTGCTGTTCTTGCAAAAAGACATGGAATACCATTTTATGTTGCAGCGCCTACAAGTACAATAGACCTAAATACAAAAACTGGAAAAGATATTCCTATTGAAGAAAGAAGACATACTGAGGTTACTCATTGCGGTGGTACTCAAATTGCACCTGATAATGTAAAAGTATTTAATCCGGCCTTTGATGTTACTGATGCAGAACTTATAACTGCAATTATCACTGAAAAAGGAGTTGTTTATCCTCCATATGAAGAAAACTTAAAAAAACTCTTTGAGGAGTGATTTAAATGATAGACATTAAACTTTTAAGACAAAACCCTGAGATATTTATTGAAGCCTTAAAAAAAAGAAATGCGAGTACAGAATTAGTAGACGAAATTTTAAAAATTGATGCTGAATGGAGAAAACTAACAACTGAAATAAATAATTTGAAAGCTGAGAGAAACAATCTCTCAAAACTTGTAGCAAAAGCAAAGGCTGAAAAAGATGAAGAAAAAGCAAAAGAATTGATTGAACGAAGTAAAAAAATTGGTGAAGAAATTAAGAAGATAGAAGAAAAACAAAAGGAATTAGAAGAAAAGATAATGGAAATTGCTTTGAATATTCCAAATATACCTGCTGATGATGTGCCAGTCGGAAAAGACGAAACTGAAAATGTTGAGATTAGAAGATGGGGAGAACCAAAAAAGTTTGATTTTGAACCCAAAGCACATTGGGACTTAGGACCTGATTTGGGATTATTAGATTTTGAAAGAGCTGCCAAATTAAGCGGTTCTAGATTTACAGTAATGTATGGTTATTTTGCTAGACTTGAACGAGCATTAATTCAATTCATGTTAGATGTACACACCAAGGAACATGGATATACGGAGGTTTGGGTGCCACAACTAGTTAAAAGAGAGGCAATGCTTTGGACTGGAAAGTTACCAAAATTTGAAGAAGATGCATACAATACTACGCAAGATGATATGTTTTTAATTCCAACAGCAGAAGTTCCTTTGGTAGCACTTCACGCTCAGGAAATTTTGTCTGAAAAAGAGCTTCCAAAAAAATATACAGCTTATTCTGCTTGTTTTAGAAGAGAAGCTGGAAGTTATGGAAAAGATGTAAGAGGAATGATAAGGCAACATCAATTTGATAAAGTTGAACTTGTTTGGATTACTACACCAGAAAGATCTTCTGAAGATTTAGAACAATTAACAAGAGATGCTGAAAGAATATTGCAATTATTAGAATTGCCTTATCGAGTTATTACCCTTTGTACTGGTGACCTTGGATTTACCGCTGCTAAAACATATGATATTGAAGTGTGGCTTCCTTCTTATAATGCATATAAAGAAATTTCTTCATGTAGTAACACTACTGATTTTCAAACACGAAGGTCGAACATTAGATTCAGAGGAAAGGATAACAAACTGCATTTTGCACATGCATTGAATGGTTCTGGACTTGCTGTCGGAAGAACTCTTGTTGCAATTATTGAAAATTATCAAAATCCAGATGGTTCTATTACAATTCCGAAAGTTCTAGTTCCGTATATGGGAATTGAAAGAATACCATAATATAGGCGCACAGCGAAAAGCTGTGCGCGTTATTTCTTTATATGTTAAAATAGATATGAAATATGTTTAATATGAATCGAAGAAGGTGAAAGTGTGGATTATATAGCAAAAATAAGAAAAATGAATTATAAAGAACTTTCTAAATTTGCAAGAGAAATTAGAGAATACATAATTGATATTATCTCAAAAAACGGAGGGCACCTTGCATCAAATTTTGGTACTGTTGAATTAACACTCGCTTTATACAGGGTATTTGATCCATTTGAAGATTACATAATCTGGGATACAGGACATCAAACTTACACTCACAAACTTTTGACAGGAAGATGGGATTTATTTCCTACAATTAGAAAATATAATGGCATAAGTGGATATACAAATATTTTTGAATCCCAGGCCGATAGATTTGGAGCCGGTCATGTTGGAACATCAATAGCTGCAGCTCTAGGAATTGAACAAGGATTAAAATCTCAAGGGAAAAAAGCTAATGTTGTAGTTGTTATTGGTGATGGTGCATTAACTTCAGGAGAAGCACTTGAAGCACTTAATCAGATTAAAACTCTAGACTCAAAAATTAAGATAATTATTAACAATAATTCCATGTCAATATCAAAGAATGTGGGTGCATTATCGCATTTCTTTGATAGACTAAGAACAAGCAAAATTTATTTAGAAATGAAAAACGTTATGAAAAAAACTGTGAAGGGTGGCTTTGAAGAAGAGTTAAGAAGATTAAAAGAAGCATTAAAGGTATCAATTACAGGAGATGATTTCTTTGAAGCACTTTCTATAAAACATTTGGGACCTGTAAATGGCCATGATTTAAGAGAAATGGAAGAAGTTTTTAAAAGAATAAAAGATTATGATTATCCAGTAGCTATAACTGTAAACACTATTAAGGGAAAGGGGTTTCACTCTTCGGAAGGTAATCCAGAGGATTATCATAGTGCTGGGAAATTTGATACCGTTTCAGGTACATTTTTGAAAACACCAGGATTTATATCATTTAGTGAAACTTTTGGAAAAACTCTTTCAAAAATAGCGGAAAAAGATGAAAAAATAGTTGCAATAACTGCAGCAATGGCAAAAGGAACTGGGTTAAGTGAATTTGCTAAAAAATTTCCGGATAGATTTTTTGATTTGGGTATAACGGAGCAGGCATGTGTCACTTTTGCTGGTGGATTAGCAAGAGTGGGCTTAAAACCAGTTTTTGCTGTTTATTCTACTTTCTTACAAAGAGGATTTGATCAAATAATTCATGATATTGCTCTTCAAAATATTCCTGTTGTTTTTGCTATTGATAGAGCTGGACTTGTTGGAGAAGACGGTCCAACACATCATGGTGTATTTGACATTTCTTATTTAAGAATGGTTCCTAACATGAAGATTTATGCTCCAATGAGTGTCCAGGATCTTGCAAACACTTTGTTTACAATTTTCAGTTTTCCTTTGGAAGGTCCTGTTTCTATAAGATATCCAAGAGAGTCAGAATTCGGAAATTTTGAAGAAATTTATGATAAAATAAAAATGGTTAACCTTTCAAGATGGGAAATTTTAAATGAAGGAAATAATATTGCAATTATTTCAACGGGTACAATAACAAAAAATGCTTTAAATGTAGCAAAAAAGAATAACTGGACATTAGTTTTTGCTAGAAATATTAAACCAATAGATTTTGAAACTTTAAATTGGGTTATAAAAAATCATGAATATGTCTTTACTGTAGAAGAAGGCTCAATAGCAGGTGGATTTGGTGAGTCAATTAATATTTATGGCAATATAGCAAATATAGGTATACCCGATAGATTTATAACTCATGGTAGTCGAAAAGAACTTTTAAAGTTAGTTGGTTTAGATGAAAATGGAATAGAAAGGCAAATATTTGAAAAGATCGAAAGGAGGAGTCGATATGAAAATACAAACTGAATTTGGCGAACTTGATATTACATTGAATGCAATCAGAAAGTTAGTATATTTGGCGATTTTAGAAACATATGGTCCTGTTAGTATTTCTACCGAAAATTGGCTTTCAAAAATTGTTGGAAGCGAAGAAAGTAGAGTTAAAATTCAAGAAGATGAATTCGGTCATGTTAAAGTGGATGCATATGTAGAAATTGAATATGGAACTAAGATTTCTGAAGTTGGAAGAAATATAATTGAGAACGTTAAACATAAATTAAAAGAATATGCTGGCTGTGAAGCAGTCGAAGTAAATGTACATGTAATAGACGTAAAATAAGGGAGGTAAAAGCCTTGAAAAAACTTACAGCTGAAAAGCTGAAATTTTGTTTTATAAAAGGTACAGAAAATCTTCTAAAACATAAAGATGAGATAAATGCGTTAAATGTTTTTCCTGTACCAGATGGAGATACTGGTTCTAATATGTCTGCTACTATGTTAGAAGGATGTAAATATCTAGAAAGCATTGATGACAAGATTACGATGGAAAAGGTTTTAGAAGCAATAAAAAATGGAACATTAATGGGTGCAAGAGGAAATTCAGGAGTAATTCTTTCTCAAATTTTTAGGGGTTTTTGTGAATATTTAAAAGGTAAAAAACAGATTACAGTATCTGATTTTGCCTATGCATTGAAATCAGCTAAAGAAGTTTCATATGGAGCTGTTATGAAACCTGTAGAAGGAACAATTTTGACAGCAGTTAGATATTTAGCTGAAAATGTTGAAGAGCTTGCAAGTTCAAGTGATTTTGATGAATTTTTCGATAAAATGCTTAAAATCTTGAAAAAGGCTGTTGAAGATACACCAAAGTTGTTGAAAAAACTGAGGGATGCAGGAGTTGTTGATGCAGGTGCTAAAGGCCTTTATTATATCGCAGAAGGTTTCTATAAATATTTACAAGGTGATGAAACTATAAATTTAGATGTTAAAACTACTAGTTTGCCAGTTGATGAAATTCAATTTATTCCTGAAGATTTAAAGTATCAATACTGTACTGAATTAATAGTAAGAACAAAAGATAAATTGAATAATGGAGAGGAAGAACAAATAAGAAGTTTTTTACATGAAATAGGTGACTCAGTTGTATTTTTTGTTCAAGATAATATAGTTAAGCTTCATGTTCATACAAACAATCCAGGAACAGTAATAGAAAAACTCTTAGAAGTAGGAGAATTATTAAAAGTAAAGATTGATAATATGAAAGAGCAACATGAACATTTTATTGAAACTGGATATAAAGAAAATGCTCCAAAAAAGAAAAATGCAGTTGTTGCTGTTTCTCCAAGTGAAGGAATTTCAAGGATTTTGCGAGATTTAGGTGCAGATATGATAGTTTTAGGTGGGCAAACTATGAATCCAAGCACAGCGGACTTAAAAGTTGCGGTTGAAGCATTGAATGCAGATAATGTATTTATTTTCCCAAACAATTCAAATATAATCTTAACTGCCAGGCAAGTAGCAGAAACAATTGAAGATAAAAATGTTTATGTAGTTAATACAAAAAATGTTCAAGAAGCTATTGCAGCTTTAATTAGACATGTGCCAGATGAAGAACCAGAAAATTTACTTAAAATGTATGAAGAAGCAATTTCTGAGGTAGTAACAGTTTCTATTACACGAGCAGTACGAAACGCAAAGATTGGTAAAGAAAAGATAAAAAATAACGAATATTTAATTTTTATTAACAATTCTCTAGAAGCACATGATTTAGACTTTGGAGAAGCTTTAGAAAAAGCTCTTTCAAAAATTAAAGATTTAGAAGATAGAGAAATCATGACAATACTAATTGGAAAGGATGCAACGCCAATTGAAATGAATATCTTGGAAAAGATAATTAATGAGAAATATCCAAACTTGGAACTAGAAAAATATGAAGGCGAACAAGTTCATTATCCATTTTTGATTTTAATTGAGTAGGTGAAGGTAGATGAAAGAAGTTTTTAAAGTTACAAGAGTTGATAATAAATACGTTTACCTTGAAAGAGATGCTGTAGCTTGTGGTACTTGTGCTCTTTCAGGTAGTTGTAGTGTCCAAAAAGTTAATGAAATGAAAATCGAAAAGAAAAATGATTTAGAAATTTTCCCTGGAGATTTTTTAATTATAGATATGAAAATCAGACCTGCTTTTATTGCTTTTTTGTTGTACGGTTTGCCGATAATTTTTTTAATAATTGGAATTGGGATTGGTACTTATTTTGATTTTTCTGATTATGTAAGTTTTGCTATAGGAATAGTTTTTATGAGTTTTTCTTTTCTTATTAATTATTTTTTGGATAAAAAATTCAAGCCCGAAGTTGTTGATGTCAAACATAACCAAGGGGGGATTATGTGATTTATTCCTTTAAAAAGGGTAGCGGAAAAAAGGGGTGGATTGTAATTGTTCATGGACTAGGTGAACATATAGGAAGATATGAAAAATTAGTGAATGGACTTTTAGAAAGGGATTTTGGGGTTATTGGGTTTGATCTTAAAGGTCATGGAAAAAGTGAGGGGAAAAGAGGTCATCTAAGCATCGAAGAAGCAATTGAATTAATTAATGAATTGACAAATGATATAGAAAAGTTTCATATCTTTGGTCACAGTTTAGGTGGTTTAATAGCAATTAGATATACACAAGAATTTATGAAAAAACTAGAATCGCTAGTAGTATCTTCTCCAGCTTTATATTTAAAGCCGTCACTTACACAGAAGTTATTGATGAATATTTTTACAGTTATATATCCGTTTCTTACTGTAAGAAACGGAATTGATCCCAACCTTCTTTCAAGAAACAAAGAAGTTGTTGAAAAGTACGTTAATGATGAATTAGTTCACGATAAAATAAGCGTTAAACTTGGAAAAAGTTTACTCAATAACATACAGCTTGCTCATGAAAAAGCAAAATTTATAACAATTCCTACATTAATTTTAGTAGGTACAGAGGATAAGGTGACACCTCCAATAGGTTCATATTCATTTTTTGAAAAATTAGGAACACCAGAAAGCCAAAAAGTATTGAAAAAATTTGAAGGAGCTTTTCACGAAATTTTTGAAGATCAAGAACATCATAGAGATTTCTATCAGCAGATATTTGATTGGTTTGAAAATTTTGGAGGTGATTTAAGTGAAAATAGATGAAAAATTAGTTGATAATGTAGCTATGCTCGCAAGGTTAAAAATTGAAGATAAAGAAAGGTTTATAAAAGAAATGCAGAAAATAGTTGATTACTTTCAAATTCTTGAAGAGGTTAACACTGAAGGAGTTGAACCAATGTATACTCCCATTGAAAATAGTGCAAAACTTCGAAATGGTGAAGTTAAAGGATTTGATGATGTAGAGGATATTCGCAGGAATTTTCCAAGTAGAGAAGGAAATTATTTAAAAATTCCTGGAATTCATAAATAGGAGGAAGATATGAAGGTAATTGCAACAAATAAAAAGGCATATACTGATTATAATATACTTGAGACATACGAAGCTGGTATAGAATTAAAAGGTACCGAAGTGAAGTCTTTGAGAGAAATGGGAGCTAATTTTAAGGATAGTTTTTGTAGAATAAAAGATGGAGAAGTTTTTTTATTAAATTTAAATATTCCACCCTATAAAAACGGAAATATATACAACCATGATCCTGAAAGGCCTCGAAGGCTTTTGCTTCACAAGAAAGAAATTCATAGATTACTTGGAAAAGTAAAGGAACAAGGTTTAACAATAGTACCTACAAAGATATATTTCAACGAAAAAGGACTTGTAAAAGTTGAAATTGCTGTTGCTAAAGGTAAAAAGCAATATGATAAAAGAGAAGATATTAAAAAGAAAGAAATAAATAGAAAAATAAGCGAATATTTAAAAAGAAATAGATAGGAGGAGTAGCGTATGAGTTTATTTGAAAAGGTTGAAGAGAAAATTAAAGAATTTAAAGAAAGCTATAAACCGCAATTAATAGAAGTAGCAGATATTGAGGTAAATAAATACATAGAACATACTAATTTAAAACCAACTGCAACTGAAGAAGACATACTTAAACTCTGTGAAGAAGCTAAAGAATATAATTTTAGAGGTGTCTGTGTCAATCCTTCTTTTGTTCCTCTTGTAAAAAGTAATCTTGAAGGTACAGATGTAAAAGTTGTAACAGTAGTAGGTTTTCCTTTAGGAGCAACTTCAACTGAATCAAAAGCTTTTGAAGCAAAAAAAGCTGTTGAAGATGGAGCTGATGAAGTTGATATGGTTATTCATATTGGATATTTAAAGTCTGGTGATTATGATTATGTTTTTGAAGATATTTCTGCAGTTGTAAATGCTGCAAAAGTACCAGTTAAGGTTATTATTGAAACCTGTTATTTAACCGATGAAGAGAAAATTGCAGCATGTCTTATTTCCAAAGAAGCAGGAGCAGCATTTGTTAAAACTTCTACTGGATTTGGAACCCATGGTGCAAAGGTTGAAGATGTAAGCTTAATGAGATGGGTTGTGGGAAAAGATTTAGGTGTAAAAGCTTCAGGGGGAATAAGAACCTATGAAGATGCAATAAATATGATTAAAGCCGGAGCAAATAGTTTAGGAACTAGTTCAGGGATTTCTATTGTAAAGAGGTGATACTTTGAAAGTATTAGGTTTAATATTAGCTGGGGGGAAAAGTGAAAGGCTTGGAAAGTTGGTTTATAAAAGAGCAAGTGCAGCTTTACCCATTGCTGGAAAATATAGAGCTATAGATTTTACTTTAAGCAATATGGTCAATTCAGAAATTATAAAGGTGGGAGTTCTTACTCAATATAACCCGAGAAGTTTAATGGACCATCTTGGTTCTGGGAAGGAATGGAATTTGGACAGAAAAAAGGGTGGTCTATTTATATTACAACCATATGTGGGTTTGGATGGGCAATATTGGTATAAAGGAACTGCAGATGCAATTTTTCAAAACATGACTATTTTAAGAAGAGGCGATGAAGATTACGTTTTAATTGGATCTGGGGATCATATATATAAAATGCTTTATAATGATCTTTATATGTTTCATTTTTCAAAAGGAGCAGATATTACATTATTAACCAAAGAACTCGATGAAACTTATAATATAAAAGAATATGGTACGGTTGTAGTAGACGAAAACATGAAGATTAACGAATTTTATGAAAAAGTTGAAAATCCTCCTTCTAGAAGGGCTTTTTTGGGAGTTTACTTTATAAATAAGCATTTGCTTATGGAACTTTTATATTCCACTGTTCCAAATGGTGGGAATGACCTTCTTTTAGATGTTATTTTACCTAGAATAAACGAACTTAAAGTTTATGCTTATGATTTTAAAGGTTATTGGAGGAACGTTAAGAAAGGAATAAATGAATATTATAAGATAAATATGGAAATTATCGAAAACAGGGAAATTCGTGATGAATTGTTTTTTAGAAACGGTAAAGTTTTTACAAAACTGAAAGATTTTCCTCCTGCAAAGTTTGGTTCAACTTCAAATGTTGAAAATTCAATTATCGCCGATGGATGTATCATTTCAGGTACTGTGAAAAATTCAGTTCTTTTTAGGGGTGTAACTGTTAAAGCAGGTGCAAAAATTGAAAATTCAATTATAATGCAAGGGAGTTTGATAGAAGAAGGTGCTGTGGTAAAAAATGCAATTATAGATAAAGATTGTGTTGTCAGAGAGGGCCAAACACTTATTGGTGATTTTGAACCAGTTGTTTTAGAAAAAAGAATGATTATTTAGGGGCTGATAGTTATGAGAAATGTTGTAGCTCTAATTCTTGCTGGAGGGCAAGGAACAAGATTGGGTGTTTTGACTGAAAGAATTGCAAAACCAGCTGTCCAATTTGGTGGGAAATATCGTTTAATTGATTTTACACTTAGCAATTGTGTGAATTCGGGAATATACAAGGTTGGGGTTTTAACTCAATATAAACCTCATCTTTTGAATAAGCATATTGGTATTGGAAAACCATGGGATTTGGATAGAAAAGATGGTGGTGTAACAATATTGCAACCATATTTCACTGAAAAAGAAAAGGTATGGTTTAGTGGAACAGCAGATGCAGTTTATCAAAATATTGAATTTGTTGATGAATATTCTCCTGAATATGTAGTTGTATTATCTGGAGACCATGTTTATTCAATGGATTACAATGAATTAATCGACTATCATATTTCAAAAAGTTCTTTAGCAACCGTTGCATGTATGGAAGTTCCTCTTTCTGAAGCTAATAGATTTGGTATTATGGTAACAGATTTGGAAAATAGGATTATTGAATTTCAGGAAAAACCAAGTGAGCCTAAATCTAATTTAGCTTCCCTTGGTATATATGTTTTTCAATGGAACTTTATTAGGGAGATTTTGATTGAAGATGCTAAAAACCCAGAAAGTTCACATGATTTTGGTAAAGATATAATTCCAAAAATTATTCAAACTAAGAGAGTTTTTGCATTTCCATTTGAAGGTTATTGGAAAGATGTTGGAACAATCTACTCATATTGGGAAGCAAATTTGGAATTAACAAGACCAATTCCAGCTTTCAACTTATACGATGAGAATTGGAGAATCTATACTCATTCTGAAGAGATGCCACCAGCGTATATCTCTTTTGATTCAAAAATTAAAAACACTCTTATTAGTGAGGGCTGTGAAATATATGGAAATATAGAGAACTCAGTTATTTCACAAGGGGTCGAAATAGGTAAAGGAACTATTGTAAAAAACTCAGTAATAATGTCAAAGGTTAAAATAGGTGAAAATTGTTATATTGAAAATGCAATAGTGGCTGAGAATGTAATAATTGGAAATTCTGTAAAAATAGGAATTGGAGATTTTGCAGAAAATAAGTTAAATAAAGATATTTATAACAGTGAAATCACAGTAATAGGAATGGACAGTATTATTGAAGATAACGTAACCATTGGCAAAAATTGCGTTATTGGAATTGATAAAGTATTGCCTTCAAACACAAAATTAGATTCTGGTGAATTTATATAATTTGAAAGTAATGAGGTGTCCGTCTTGAGAATAACAACAATAAATGAAAAAAATTATAAAGAATGTGTAAAATTAATCTACCTTGAAAAAAAGGATTATTTTGATTTTCTTTTTAAAAATCCCGAAAAGATTTTAGAAAAAGCAATTTCTAAATCTATTCCACCATTTCTTCCAGAAAATTCAATTGTTTTTGAAGATGATAATGGAAAAGTTTTAGGAGTATTGTTATTTGCTCCTAAAAGTGCTTTTAGGCATGGATATGAAAAATGGTTTAAAATTCTTGGGCTTAAAGTTTTTGGAACGGGATTAAAGTTATCATCAATAATAGGACAAATACTAATAAATTTTTCGTTGGATGATGTTTATATAATTTCTATTTCTGGAAAATCTTTGGATATAGAATATGAATTATTGTATAGGTTTATAATTTCTCATGACCATTCAAAAATTATTGCAGATGTACCGAAAACAATATTAAAGAAATATGAGACATTTGGGTTTTCTGAAAGTCAGATTTTAAACGACAAAATTGTTAGAATGCATAAAAAAATGAGTTATAAAACAGTCAGTGGTATTGGTTGGGACACACATGCAATTGAAGAAGGAGGAAGATTAATTTTAGGTGGAATAGAAATTCCATATAACTTTGGATTGAAAGGCCATTCTGATGCAGATGTGGTTATCCATAGTATTATTGATTCTTTATTGGGAGTCTCATTAAAAGTTGATATAGGGAAAGTTTTTCCAGAAAGTGTTGTTCCCAAGGGAATTAGTAGTGTAGATATGTTAAAAGAGTCTTTAAGGATGATAAAAGAAAAAGGCTATTTTCCAACAAATGTGGATTGTGTTGTTATAACTAAACACAAGCTTGGACAGTTTAGAGAAAAAATTTCTGAAAACCTTTCAAATATATTAAATTGTGAAGTTAGTTTGAAGTTTAAAACTGGAAATGATGTTTATCCTGAATCTAAAGGTGTTGGAATAACTTCAATCTGTGTAAGTAATTTAATAGTCATATAAAGAAGAGGTGGGAGTAGTATGAAAAGGATATTGTTAGTATTTTTGATTTTATTTTCAATTTTTAGTTTTGCAAATGACGTGTATTCTATAAAGATGGGAGAAACTTCTCTTGGCACATCTGTTTTACTTGAAATTTCTTCTGATATTTATAAGGTTATAACTACTATAGAATATGGGACTGAGTTTGTAGTTGAATCTACCACAACATTTGAAGGCCCATATTTTAAGGATTATGTGGTTTCTTTTAGCGTTGATGGAACACTCACAGGAGAAATTACAGGCAATTATGATGGAAAAGTAGCAAATTTTGTATTTGAATCCCAAGTGGGATCAAATACTGTTTCCATAAATAGGCAAAAATTGGTAATTTTAGACAATAATTTTATTCTTTCGCACTTTTTAAAGATAATAGAATACCCTGCACCAACTTTTGAATTGGTAATTCCCCAATTATTATTTAATCCTTCAAAAACAGAATATGCTGTTGGTAAAGCTTCACTAAAAAAAGATGGTGATATATTTGAAATTTCATATCAAGAAGAAAAAATTTTGATTACTTTTAAAAATGGAAAAATTTTAAAAATAGAATATCCAAGTTCTTCAATTATTGTGGAGCTGGTTGATAGTGAAAACCTCTGATTTATTGAAAAAGTATGGAATAAAATTGAACAAGAATTTGGGGCAAAATTTTCTTTCTAATTCATCTATTGCAGAAAAAATAGTTGAGCTTGCAAATATAAGTGATAAAGATGTAGTTTTAGAGATTGGTCCGGGCGCGGGGACATTAACGGAAGAATTATTGAAGACTGGTGCAAAAGTCTTTGCAGTTGAAATTGATAAAAGATTAGAAGTTTTGCTTGAAAGGTTAAAAAAATACAAAAATTTTACTTTAATTTTTGAAGATTTTTTAAAACTTGATATATCATTTTTGCCAAAAGACTTTAAAGTTGTTTCTAATATTCCATATTCGATAACAGGGCCTATATTGAAAAAATTGTTATTTTCTGAATTTTCTGAAGCTTATTTGATGGTTCAGAAAGAAGTTGGAGAAAGATTACTTGCTCCTGTTGGAGACTCTAATAGGGGTTTTTTAACAGTGGTTATTCAAACTTTTTGTTCTGTGGAAAAGATTTTAACTGTTTCAAAAGGTAATTTTGTTCCAAATCCAAAAGTAGACAGTATTGTTTTAAAAATCAAAAAGAACGAACAAATTTATAAAGCTTATAATATTCAAAAATATTGGGAGTTTATATCAAAATGCTTTGGACAAAAAAGGAAAACTTTAAATAATAACTTAAAAAATTTTGTTAAAGATTTGGAACCACTAAAAGAGAAATATGATTTGAATCTTAGGCCAGAACAAGTAGATGAAAAGACGTTTTTAAAAATATTTGAAGATATAAATGGCCCCAATTAGGGGCTTAAATTTTAAAAATTGATAAAGGAGAGATTCAAATGAAAATTTTGTTCCTAGGTACTCCAGAATTTGCAAGTGAACATTTAGAATATTTAATTAAAAATAAATTTGAAATAGTTGCAGCTATTTCTCAACCTGATAAACCAAAAGGTCGTGGAAAAAAGCTTTTACCGACTCCTGTTAAACAGGTTGCATTAAAGTACAATATACCTATTTTTCAGCCTCAAAAACTTAATAAAGAAGGTTTAAAAATAATCGAAGAATTTAAACCTGATATAGGAATTGTGGTTGCATATGGGAAGTTGTTAAAACCTCCCTTTTTAGATGCAATTCCCTTTTTTAACATTCATGCTTCTCTCCTACCGAAATACAGAGGTGCAGCTCCTATTCAAAGGGCTTTGGAAAATGGTGAAAGTAGAACGGGAATTACTATATTTAAGATAGGTATTGGTATGGATGATGGCCCTATTGCTATCCAAAGAGAAATTGAAGTTGGTGAGTATGAAACTTTTGGTGATTTGTATGAAAAGTTATTAAATTTAGGTAAAAAAACTTTAATTGAATTTTTGAATAAATATCCGATGGAGCTAATTCCTCAAAGTGGAGAACCAACTTTTGCACCTAAAATAACAAATGAAGATTTAATAATTGATTTTACTAGAGATTTTGAAACGGTGAAGGATAAGATTAGGGCATACGATCCATTACCAGGAGCTAGAACTAAGTTTAAGGGTAATTTTGTTAAACTCTTTGGCGTGTATCTTGCAGAAAAATCAACTAATAACTCTCCAGGAAAGATTTTGGAAATTACAGATAAGGGTGCAATAATAAGCTGTAGTAATGGAGTGGTTGCAGTAAAATACATCCAGTTTCCTGGGAAGAAGAAAATTACATTTCAGGATGCTAAAAATGGTAAGTTAGTAAAAGAAGGTGAGTTTTTTGAAAAGAGTTAATGTAATTGGTGCGGGACTTGCAGGCGTTGAAGTTGTATGGAAGCTATCACAAACTGGAATTCCGGTAAGATTGTTTGAACAAAAACCGAAAAAATTTTCTCCTGTTCATAAATCGAAGAATTTTGCCGAGCTTGTTTGTAGTAATTCTTTAAAATCTGAAAGTATTGAAAATGCTGAAGGTGTTTTGAAAAAGGAAATGAAGTTACTAAACTCATTGATTTTAGATTGTGCGGAAAAAACCAGAGTGCCTGCTGGTAAAGCTCTAGCAGTTGAAAGAGAAAAATTTTCAGAGTGTGTAACAGAAAAAATAAAATCACTTTCAAATGTAGAAATTGTTAATGAAGAAGTAAAATCTATTAATTTAAATAATGATGAGATCTGGGTGGTTGCAACTGGGCCGACAACGGATGGTGAATTTGCTAATTGGCTTTCTGAAATTACAGATGGATTTCTTAGTTTTTTTGATGCAGTTGCTCCTATCATTTCTGGTGAAAGTATAAATTTTGATATTTGTTTTCCAGGAGATAGATATGGTAAAGGCGAAGGTGATTATATAAACTGTCCAATGACAAAGGAAGAATATGAAAGATTTTATAATGAATTAATAAATGCCGAAAAAATTGAAATGAAAGATTTTGATAAAAAATTGTTATTTGAACGATGTCAGCCAATTGAAGAAATAGCGAGAAGTGGCGAAAAGGCTCTTTCATTTGGACCTCTTAGGCCTGTTGGTTTTGTGGATCCAAGAACTGGTAAAATGCCGTATGCTATTGTTCAATTGAGAAAAGAGGATAAAGAAGGTAGTATGTATAATTTGGTAGGATTTCAAACAAGATTAAAATGGAAAGAGCAAGAAAGAATCATTAGATTAATTCCAGGTCTTGAGAATGCAGAAATTTTAAGATATGGTGTAATGCATAGGAATACCTTTATTAATTCACCAAAAATATTAGATGAGTATTTGAGACATAAAAGATATCGAAATTTATTTTTTGCTGGACAAATTGTAGGTGTTGAGGGATATTTAGAATCTGCAGCAAGTGGAATTTATGTAGGAATGAATATTGCAAGACTATTAATGGGTAAAGAATTAATTAATTTTCCAGAAAAAACTATGATTGGTGCTTTAATTAAATATGTTACAACTGCAGAAGAATTAAAACCAATGTATGCAAATTTTGGATTAATAAAAGTAGAAAGTAAGATAAAAAACAAAAGAGAAAGAAGAAGATATATAGCTAATATTTGCATTGAGGAAATGCAAAAATTTATAGATATGCTAAAATAAACTTGGGAGTGATTGACTTGAAATATGCTTTACTAGGTTTTGGAATTAGTAATAAAGAGATTCTTAAATATCTCCTAAAAAAGGGAGAAAGTGTTTTTGTTAGTGATCAAAATAAACTTAATGAAATTGATAGGAAGTTTTTAATTGAAAATAATGTGGATTTTGAGGAATTAGGACATACTGAAAAAATTTTAGAAAGTGATGTTATTTTGGTAAGCCCTGGCATACATTTTGAAAATCCGTTAATAGAAAAAGCTAGAAAACTTGGCATTACAATTGATACTGAAATTTCATTCTGTACGAATGAATTTAAGAAGCTTGGTTGGAATCCAATTATAATTGCTGTTACCGGATCAGTCGGTAAAAGCACAACAGTATCAATGATACATCATGTTTTAAATAAACATTCAAGATCATTACTAGCCGGAAATATTGGAATTCCTGTTGCAACACTTTTAAATGGGAACTTGAGAGCTGATTACTTAATTTTAGAAGTTAGTAGCTTTCAACTTTACTGGTCAAAGTTTTTCAAACCTAATATATCAGTTATCTTGAATATTTATCCAAACCATTTAAATTGGCACCCAAATATGGAGCATTACGTAGATTCAAAATTTAAAATAGCAAAGTTTCAAGAAAAAGAAGATATCTTTATATACAATCCAGATGATCCGTATATAATTAAAAATTTGAATTTAGTTCAATCAAAGAAAATACCGTTTAAAAAGGCTCTAAGATTAGATGAATTACCAGAACACTTAAGATATAAACAAACTTTAGAAAATGTAGCAGCAACCCAAACAGTAATTGAAACTTTGGGTTTTGAATTTAGAATAGATTATTTACAAGATTTTGAAAAATTACCACATAGAATGGAATTTGTTGCAGAAATTAATGGAATTAAATTTTTCAATGATTCTAAGGCAACTAATGCTATTGCTGTAATAAGGGCAATAGAAAATTTCGATGAAAATCTTCATCTGATAATGGCAGGTATTGGTAAAAGGGAAGATTATAGTGATCTTGTTAAAGTCCTTGAAAAGCATGTTAAAACTTTGGCAGTTGTTGGCCCAATAATTGAAGATTTAAAACCATATTTAGAAAAGGAAAATATAAGTTTTTTTGAATTCAAAAGTTTAGGTGAAGCAGTTGAGGAATTATTTTCCATTGCCGAAAAAGGCGATGTTATTATGTTAAGCCCTGGAGGAGCTAGTTTTGATGCGTTTAAAAATTTTGAAGACAGAGGAGAATATTTTAAACAAATTGTAATGCAGCTTAAGGAGGGAAAAAGTTGAAGAATATTAGAAATATAAGTATCATTGCTCATATAGACCACGGAAAAACAACGCTTAGTGACAGAATTCTTGAAATAACTGGAGCAATTGAACCAAGAAAAATGAGAGAACAATATCTTGATAGTATGGATATAGAAAGAGAAAGAGGTATTACTATAAAATCTCACCCTCTAAGAGTGTTTTACAAATCCAAAAAAGATGGTCAAATTTATGAAATCAACATCGTTGATACTCCAGGTCATGTAGATTTTGCTTACGAGGTAGATAGAAGTTTGGCAGCGGTGGAAGGTGCAATACTTTTAGTTGATGCTACTCAAGGTGTTCAAGCTCAAACTGTTGCAAATACATATAAAGCTATTGAGCACGATTTAGAGATTATTCCCGTTATAAATAAAATTGATTTACCAAATGCAAATATTGTAGAAACAGAATTAGAAATAGAAAATTTAATTGGAATCCCAGGTGAGGAGATTTATAAAATTAGTGCTAAAGAAGGTACAGGAGTAGAAGAACTTTTGGAAGCAATAATAGAAAAAATTCCTGCTCCAATTGGCAAAGATGAAGAAAAACTTAAAGCTTTAATTTTCGATGCAAAGTACGATAAATATAGAGGAGTTATTGTCTATGTTAGAGTGTTTGATGGGAAGGTAAAACCAGGAGATAAAATAATGACTTTCTCAAATAAACAGGTTTATGAAGTTATTGAAGTTGGAGCTTTTACACCTGAAATGAGTCCAACTGAATCATTAACTGCAGGAGATATTGGTTATATAATTGCAGGTATAAAAGAAGTTTCACATGCAAGAATTGGAGACACAATTACAGATGCAAATAATCCAGTAGAAGAGCCTTTACCTGGTTACAAGGAAGTTAAACCAATGGTTTTTGCGGGAATGTATCCAGGTGTTCCTGAATATTATGAAGAGCTTCGAAAAGCTTTAGAAAAACTAAAGTTGAATGATTCGGCACTAGTATTTAAACCAGATCATTCTCCAGCTTTAGGTTTCGGTTTTAGATGCGGATTTCTTGGACTTTTACATATGGATGTTGTAAAAGAAAGGCTTGAAAGAGAATTTGAAATGTCTGTAATTTTAACTGCTCCAAACGTTGAATATAAGGTGATTTTGAAAAATGGAGAAGAGTTGTTAATTAATGACCCTGCAAAGTTTCCTGATGAGAGTGAAATTTTGGAAGTATATGAGCCATATGTAAAACTTTCAATAATAACGCCACCTGAGTATCTTGGCAAATTAATGAATTTGGTACAAAATGAAAAAAGAGGGACCATGATCTCTACAGAAAATGCTGGTTTTGAAAGAGTAGTACTTAATTTTGAAGTGCCTCTTGCTGAGATAATTTTTGACTTTTTTGATAGAATGAAGGCTTTGAGTAGAGGTTATGCTTCAATGGATTACGAATTAATTGGATACAGAAAAAGTGATCTGGTGAAGGTTACTATTTTAGTAAACAAAGAACCAGTAGATGCTCTATCAATAATTGCCCATAGGGATAAAGCATATACTATGGCGAGAAAATTAGTTGACAAACTTGCTGAACTTATTCCTCAGCATCAGTTTGAAATACCAATTCAGGCAAAAGCAGGTGGAAGGATTATTGCTAGATCTACTGTTAAAGCTTTAAGAAAAGATGTTTTAGCAAAATGTTATGGTGGAGATATCACACGAAAAATGAAATTACTTGAAAAACAAAAGGAAGGAAAGAAAAAACTTAGAGAAATAGGAAATGTAAGTATACCACAAGAAGCATTCTTGGCTCTTTTAAAGGTAGGAGAAGATGAAAATAAATAAATTGATAGCTTTGGTTTTTGTTATAGTACTAACTTCTTTAGGAATTTCTCAAGTTTATTTTACTGAATTTGTAGATTTGACGAACGTAGTAATTGAATTTTTAAGAAAATCGGAAACTTTTCTTTATATTTCATCATATAGCTTAGATAAAGAAGAGATAATAACTGAAATTTTGCGATTATACGAATCAGGAATTGACGTAAAGATATTATTAGAAAATCCTAGTCCTAAACTTGGAGATCTTATAAAAATTGATAGAGAAAAATCTTTACATCATGCAAAATTTATAGTTAATGATAGTGGGGTTTTGTTCGGTTCAGCAAATTTCACAGAAAGTGGCCTTAAAACAGGATTTAATGATGTGATAATTTTTTCAGATTACATTGATCAATTCAAAAATTTGTTCTTAAATCTTTGGGAAGAAGGAAAAGTTGTTGATTGTAAACCATTTCTAGTAGTAGGATATGATGATGTAGAAGAAAAGATTCTAGAGCATCTTTATAATGCCAAGAATAGGATTTATCTGTCTGTATTTGCGTTTACTAATGAAAAAATTTTTGCGCTTTTAAAATATAAAGAATCAAAGGGACTTGATATAAAAATAATAACAGATTCTTGGTTTTATAGTTCTAAATTAAACAAGTATCCTATTAGAAATATTAAAATTATTGACAAACCGATGCTTCATCATAAATTTATGATAATTGATAATAAGGTTATTTTAGGTTCTGCCAATTTCACTTTAAATGGTTTGAATAAAAATTTTGAAATGGTTTATATAACTCAAGATTATCTTGAAGATTACTTAGAGGTTTTTGATTTTCTTTGGGGGTATAATTGTGAAGACGATTGTCTTAAAAATTAATCCACTTGGAAAAATAGATGTAAAAATACCAGCCGAAATTTTAAAAGATGAAGGATTAGTAGCTTTTCCTACTGAAACTGTTTATGGTTTAGGAGCAAATGCTTTTGATCCAAAAGCAGTGGAGAAAATCTTCAAAGTTAAAGGAAGAGCACAAGATAATCCTTTAATTGTGCATGTTTCTAGTTTTGAAAAAATGAAAGAAATAGCAGAAGTTCCAGAAAAATATGAATCTATTATTCGTAAGCTTACACCTGGACCGATAACATTTGTTTTAAAGAAGAAAAGTGAAATTCCCGATGTTGTTACAGCTGGTTTGGATACTGTAGGTGTTAGAATACCAGCGCATCCAGTTGCAAATTTACTTTGTAAAGAAGTTGGTTTTATTGCAGCTCCAAGTGCTAATCTTTCTGGTAAGCCAAGTCCGACTGATAGTAATGCAGTAATTGAAGATTTATTTGGAAAAATTGAGTGTATTATAGATTCAGGCAAAACTCCTTTTGGACTTGAATCTACAATAATAGATTTATCTGCTGATATTCCTATAATTTTAAGACCTGGTCCTATTACAGTTGAAGAATTGGAAAATATATTTGGTAAAGTTGAAATTCCTGAATTTATAAGAACAGCTAAACAGGTTGAAAATCCAAAAGCTCCTGGTATGAAATATAGACATTATGCTCCCGAAAAACCACTTTATATGTTTTTTGAAAAAGATCGAGATAAAATTTTAGAGATTTTAGAAAAAGAAAATGGTGTGGTTATAGCCCCTAAAGAACATACAAGATTTTATCCTAAAAATAGATTTATAGTTATTGGCACTCTTGAAAAACCATTTTCTATTGCACAAAATTTGTTTAAAACTTTAAGAGATTTTGATAAAAGTAATTTTGACATTGGTTTTATAGAAGCTTTTCAAGAAAGTGGTATACTATTTTCAGTAATGAATAGATTAAAAAAAGCTGCAAAGTTATGGAGGTGAAATTGTGGAAAATAATTGGAAATCCACAACCGTAGTTTGTGTTAGAAGAAATAATTCTGTTGTAATGGTTTCTGATGGACAGGTAACATATGGAAATACAGTTATGAAAGGTAATGCTAAAAAAGTTAGAAAAATGGGCGACGGAAAAGTTTTGGCTGGATTTGCAGGTTCAGTTGCTGACGCAATGGCACTTTTTGATAGATTTGAAGCAAAATATAGAGAATGGGGTGGAAATCTTCTTAAAGCTGCTGTAGAACTTGCTAAAGATTGGAGGACTGACAGAATTTTAAGGAGACTTGAAGCAATGCTTCTTGTTGCTGATAAAGATTATACATTAATAGTATCTGGAACAGGTGAAGTGATTCAACCTGAAGATGATATAGCTTCAATAGGATCAGGTTCTCCATATGCAATTGCTGCGGGAAGAGCTCTTTTGAGACACACTGATTTAAGTGCTAAAGAAATAGCTTTAGAAGCCATTAAAATCGCAAGTGAAATATGTATATATACCAATGATAATTTTACTATTGAGGAGCTGTAAAATGCCTGTTTGTTATATGGAATTTGACATAAAACTTTTTGGAGTAAACTCTTTGAAAGAAAAACGTTCAATTGTAAAAAGATTAATTTCCGATTTAAAAAACAAATTTAATATTTCAGTTATAGAAAATGATATGCAAGATTCTAAGCAATATATTAATTTGGCTATTTCATTTGTTAGTATTAATAAAAACTCTGCTTATAAAACAATGGAAAGTTTAGAGGATTATTTAGAAAAATTCTATACAGTAGAAAATGTAATAAAGGAGGTGTATGATTGACATATAAAGATCTTGCAGAGATTAAAGAAATTGCAAAAATAATGGTTAAAGAAGAAAGGCAACCTCACGTTGAAGGAACTGCAAAGTTTGCAAAGGCTTTAGCTAAAATACATAATCTTGATCAAACAATTGCTGAATTTATGGGTTATTCACACGATTTATTTAGAGATATTAAATATGATAAGCTTTTTAAAATTTCTCAGGTTTATTCAATTGAAATTACATTACATGATAAAACAAATCCAATCCTTTTGCACGGCAAAGTTGCAGCTGAATTTGTTAAAAGAAGATTCAAAATATATGATGTAGATATACTTTCAGGCATTGCATATCATACATCAGGATATAAGGATTTTGGTATATATGGAAAAGTTTTATTTTTAGCAGATTCTTTGGAAGAAACTAGAACTTATCCCAATGTAAACGAATTAAGAAAACTAGCTTTTAAAGATATCGATATTGCTTATTTTGAAGTTTTAAGGAATAAAATAATTTACGCTCTTTCAAGAGATTTGTTAATTTTACCTGAAAGTGTTGAAAGCTGGAATAGTTTAATTTTTAAGAAAAAAGGAGGAATATAATATGAGAAGAAGAAAACAAAGAAGTAGTTTAGGCTTATGGATATCAGTTATTGTAATAGCTCTCCTTATAGTTGGCGGTTTATTTTTTTGGAAAATTTATTCAGTTAAAAATTCAGCCGAGTTTAATCCGTCAACAATTAGCATCTACTTTTTTATAAATTCATCTAAGTTTGGAAATGATGAATCAGATAATTTGGGTAGTTCTAATTTGAATAATATAGGATATTTTATAATAGTAGATGGTAGTAAAAGAAGTGTTTATATTACTAGAGTGAAGGACCATTCATATAATTCTCAAACTAAACAACAAATAGATTTTAGTAATCCAAAGTTATCTGAAAGTTTACTAGCTGATATGTTGGGTATAAAAGCTATTTATGACTATTATGTAGTGTTCAACCATGAAAAATTTAATGAATTTGCATCAAGTCTTGGAATTAATGCAAGTAATTTTGAGGATTTATTTGATAAACTTTCACAAAGAGGTTTAAAAGTTTTAGATTATTTGAAATTAGATGGAGTAGTAAAAAAATTACGCCCAGAAACATCACTTACTTCTGAAGGGCTTGCAAAACTTATTTATTCATTTGGAACTTACAGTGTAAGGATGTTAGATTTACCAACTATGACTGAAAATCCTCTTGAGATAAAAGTACTTAATAAAACAATTCATAGACTATATATAGATTTAGAAAAATTAAATCAAATGAAAGAGGAAATTAGGAGGTGAACCATGAGAAAAATACTTTTTATTTTCAGTTTAATTCTTTTGGGAACTTTTGCATTTTCATTTGATATTTATGGTGGTTTCGACTATGTTTTTACTCCTGAAAGTACATTAAACAGTTTTTTTGATATATCACTAGATTTCCCGTTGAGTGATAATAACAACACGCAATTTGGTTTTTCTTTGAGTTTGTTGACGATTAATACAGATGTAGATAACTTGTTCTTTTCATTAATGTCTTTTGGAAAATATGATACTCAAACTTCTTCAGGAATATTTTCTGTATTTGGAAAAGGCGGAGCTGTTTTTCCATTAAATATGGAGTTTTCATCAATTGGATATGCAATTTTTGCAGGTATTAGATATTATTTCCAGAAATTCTTTATAGGTTTTTCATATGAAGTAATTTATTTGTACGATAATATTAAGATAGACGCTATACCAATTCAATTTGGTTATAGTTTTTAAAGGAGGAAAAAAGTTGATTAAAGAAGGAGATAAAGTTTTATTATACGGCGAAGATGGTAGTAAAATTATATTGAAAGTTGAAGCTAATAAAAAGAAAGGTACTCATTTAGGTCATGTTGATATGAATGAGATAATTGGAAAAGAATTTGGTGATCAGATTATCTTAGGTAAGAAAAAGAGAGTGTTTTATTTATTAAAACCAACTTATATCGATTTGATTTTCAATATGAGAAGAAGAACGCAAATAATTTATCCTAAAGATGCCTCATATATACTTTTTAAATTAGATATAAAACCTGGAGATAGAGTAATTGATACAGGTGTTGGTAGTGGTGCAATGTGTGGAGCATTTGCTAGAATTGTTGGTAGTACTGGAAAAGTTTATGGTTATGAACGAAGAGAAGATTTTTATAATCTAGCAAAAAAGAATCTTGAAGAGTGGGGTTTAATTGATTTTGTTGATTTAAAATTAAGAGATATAGCAAATGGTTTTGATGAAACAGAAGTAGATGCATTAATGTTAGATGTGCCTGATCCATACAATTATATTCAACAATGTTGGTCAGCACTAAAAGGTGGAGGAAAAATGGGAATTATTTGTCCTACCACTAATCAGGTTCAGGAAGTTCTTGAAAAATTATATGAATATCCATTTATTGATATTGAAGTTTGGGAAAATTTGATGAGAAGGTACAAACCAGTACCAGATAGATTGAGACCTTTTGATAGAATGGTAGCTCATACAACTTATTTGGTATTTGCAACGAAAGTGTTAAGAAAAATTGGAGGTGTTTTTAGTGACTAAAAAACGATTTATAACGATAGTTTCACTATTAATTTTTGTGCTTCTTGGAAGTGTAGTTTTAACAGGTGCAACTGATAAAGAATTTCAGCAAAAAATGACACCACTTGCTGAGACGTTGTATTATATTTTAAATTATTACTACGACATTGAAAATGTTGATGTTGATAAAGTGATAGATTATGGAATTGATGGACTTATAAAAGGTCTTGGCGATGACTTTAGTTACTATTACAACAAAGAAATTTATGAGGAACAGTCTATAGAAAATCAAGGAGAATATGGTGGCTTAGGAATAGAGGTTACTTATGATTCAGAGTATAAAGCTATAAAAGTAATTAGTCCAATGTATGGAACTCCAGCCTGGAGAGCAGGTTTAAAAGCTGGAGATTTAATAATTCAAATTGATAGTACTCCTGTAAAAAATGTTTCTTACATTGAAGCAGTAAATATGATGCGCGGCGAACCTGGAACAAAGGTTAAAATAACAGTCCTAAGAGGGGAAGAAATAATTGAATTTGAGATAGTAAGAGAAATTATAAAAATTATACCTGTTAAGTACGGGTATATTGAAAGTGAAATTGGAAGAATTGGATATATAAGGCTAACACGTTTTAACCAACCTTCAGCTTCTAAACTTGAAGAAATATTGAAAAAGGTCTATGATAAAGGAGTTGTAGCTTTAATTTTCGATTTAAGAGATAATCCGGGTGGTTATTTAGACAGTGCAGTTGAGATTGGAAGTATGTTCTTGGATGCTGGAAAGTTAATTGTAACTGTAGAGCCACGTGTGGGGCCTGTTGAAAGATATGAAAGCAAAGGAAATAACTTTCCAAAAGTTCCTTTAGTAGTATTAGTAAATGGTGGTTCTGCTTCAGCATCTGAAATTATTACAGGAGCTTTAAAAGATAACAATAGAGCAGTCATAATTGGTCAAAAGACTTTTGGTAAAGGATCAGTACAAAGTGGTTTTCCATTAAGTAATGGAGGAGTTGCATACATTACTATTGCACATTACAAGACTCCAAGCGGAAGGGACATACATAAAGTTGGTATAGAACCTGATATATGGGTAACTGATGAAGCTTCTGAAATTTCTCATGAAGAGGAAGTCGTGGATTATACAAAAGAATTTACAGAAGTCGATATCAATGATCCTTATGTAAAAAGAGCGCTTCAATATATAATTGAAAAGAAATGAGATTACTTTTCTTAAGTTTTATTTTAATAGTTATTAGTTTTGTGATGTTAAGTATGTTTTTTATAATTACCCAAGGTAAACAGGAGATTGAAGAAATTCAATCTCCCCCTCTTTTTATTTTTAAAAATCCATTTTATACCGGTATTCATAATATTAAGAACAAGTGGATCTTACAAAAAGTATTATCTGAAACTAAAATATATGGTGAATCTCCTTTCCTTCTTGATAGTGTTGAAAAATTTTTTGAAGTTAAATACTATTTTGATATAACAAAAGCTAATTACTATTTAAAAGAAATATATGAAAATTACTGGTGGGGTAAAAAACAGGAATATTATCTTGTTTTTGAAAATAATATATTTTATTATATACCTCACGTTTCTTTTGTAGAAAACGGTGAAGATGATTTTGGAAAAGCACTATTAAAGGTTTTATCAGGAAAGACAGTCGAGCTTTCTAAAGATATTTATAATGATAAAATAAAAATGCTAATTTTAAAGAGATATGGGGTTGTTATAAAATGAAAAAGTACGATCTAAAAATTTTTATTTCTGCTTTTTCTTTTCTTGTCTATACGTGGAGTTCTAGAATTTTAAATGTGAATCTTTTTACAATGGGAAGATTTCAAATTAGCTATTTTTTCATATATTTTTTAGTTTTGAGTTTGATATCATCATTAAAAGGAAAATATTTTTTGTTTGATGAAATTTATAGGTTATGGGTATATGCTTTTGTCCCTATAACTGTGTATGTTTTCTTCAATTTAAGCGTTTTATTTCATATTAATATAAGCAGAGTATATGCTTTTCTAATTTTCTTTTTAATTTCTAATTTTTATAAATCAAATTTTGAAGAACGGAAATTAATAATAACATTCAGAACATTGGGGTTTGCCATTTTTATTATGGGGGTGTCAATGAATTGGAAAATCTTGTAGCTAAGATTATTTTAAAATATTCAAGATATTTAATTTTAATTCTTACAATTTTGGGTATAGTTTTTGGAATATATAGTTTTTTAAATATGAAGGTTAATGCTGAATTAACTGATCTTGCTCCTAAAGGTATTCCTGAATTTGACAATTTAATAAAATTTACAGAAGAAAAGGTTGTTTCTAACACATTATTAGTTGTAGTAAAAGTAAACGACTTACAAAATATTCCTGAATTTGCTGCGGAATTGAAAAATGCTTTTGAAGAAACTCCATATGTTTCTGAAGCGGAACCATTTGACAATCCTGAGGCATTGATTAAATATGGAATTTATTCTGTCGACGAAAGTAGTTTAAATAATATTCTTGGATATTATAATGCAGTTATAAATGTTGAACCTAGATCAGTTATAGATTTTAGATTTTGGAGAAATTTAGGTGTTACAATAAGTTTGGTTTCTAATTATGCAGATGATTTCTTTTCAAGAAGTGGTATAAAAAAATACTATCTTTTTTCCAAAGATGGGGAAGTATTGTTAATGAATTTTTCTATGGCTAAACCAGTTACTGATGTTGATTTTGTTAATGAAGCTATACCTAATCTTAAAAAAGTTTCAGAACAAATTTCACAAAAATGGAATGTAGAAATATTATTCAGCGGTACTGCAATGAATAATTATATAGGAAATCAACAAGTAGAAAAAGATTTTCAGACAACAACCATAATATCATTGATTGGTATTTCTCTTATTCTTTTACTTTCTTACGGTAGTACGTCTGCTATGTTTTTCCTATTTTACTCTATGTTGCTGAGCATGGGAATAAGTTTAGGAATTATAGTCATGGCTTTTAAAGAAATAAATATTATAACTTCTTTTGTCAATGCTATGCTATTAGGACTTGGAATTGATTATGGGATTCATATAACAGCTAAAATTCATGAAAATATTCGTTTATATGGCAAAAGGCGAGAAAGTATTGTAGAAGCTATAAAAGAAAATTTTGTTCCATCGTTAGTATCTGCGATTACAACAGCTTTGGCGTTGTTAGCACTAGCTTTGAGTCCTTCTTTGCCACTAAAGCAAATGGGTATTTCTTCGGCAGTTGGCGTTATGATTTTTTATTTAGTAATGAATTTTCTTATCCCTGCCTTTTATTATATCTTTTTAAATAGAATTTCAATCCCTAAAAAAGAATATTTTTCACGTTTTATAGAAATATTGAGAAAATTTAGACCTTTGACTATAACTGTTTGGATAGTTTTAATTATTTCAAGTGCTTTCACGTATTTAGCTATTAAAAATTTCTCTTATACACCACCTGGTCTTGTTCCTGAAACTTCGGAAGCTATTGTTGCTTTAAATTTGGCTAATGAAAAGTTTGGAGAATTTGGAATAGGACAAGTAGTTGTAGGGGCAAAAAGTTTTGATGAATTAAAAAAAGCAAAAGAATACTTAGAAAATTCAAAATATTTTTCAAAGACTTTTTCAATTTTAAATTTTGTTGAAAATCCAGAGAAAATTTCTGAGATTGAGTCAACATTTTACAAGGAAATTTTTAATGTGGTTAATGAGCCTTTATTAGTCGTAATTTTTCAAAAATATAGTCTTTATGATAGTTTGATTGAAACTTTGAAAATGCTAAGAAACACAAAGACTTTTGATGATGTTTTATCTAATTTAGAAAAGGATATACCTTCACTATTTTTTACTGATTTACAGGGGGAAAGGTACTATTTGATTTATGCTAAAGAAAGCATTAATCTTTGGAAAAACAATAATTTAAAAATTATTTATGGTAATGTATTAAAAAATTATCCAGTATTTGGTTATCCTGCTTTGTTTTATAAAGTAATGAATTATTTAGTTGCTTCTGTAAGTAAAGCAGTGTATTTTGTATTTGCTTCAATCTTAATTATTTTAGTAATTGATCAAAAAAATATTTTTAAAGCTTTGAAAATATTATTTTTAGTTATTTTGGCTATTCTTTCTACAATTGGTACGGGATATATAGCGTTTGGTATAGATCTTACGTTCTTGAATCTTTTAATAATTCCAATCTTTTTAGGTATGGGTGTCGATAGCATGGTTCATTTGTCTCACAGTGTTAAATACGGAAAAGAAAGTATTGTAAAAACAGAAAAGGCGGTAACAGTATCAGTTTTAACAACTATCATGGCATTTGGTAGTTTTATGGTAGCTCAAGGTGAACTTCTTAAAGAATTCGGTATATTAGTATCGATTGGACTAGTTATAACATGGTTTGTGAGCATATTTATTTACTTAAATTCAATTGCAAAAGAAAAACATGTATGAATAATAATTTATTTTTAAATTAAACTGGCCTTCGATGGCCAGTTTTTTTGATTATTTTTATGAAAGCTTTAGTAATTAATTTTCAACAGAGTTATCAGTTTTTTTGAATAGTGGTAAAAATAAAATTAATGTTCCAATTGCAAGAACTAGATAATATGATAGAAATCTAAAGAATAAAACGCCTTTAATTATTAACTCTTTATCAGAAGCAAATGGAGTAAGTGCATTTGTAAAAACTAATTCAAAACTTCCACTTGCACCAGGTGTGGGAACTAAAAATGCGACAGCATTAACTATATTAACTGTGGCAAAAAATTCAATGAAACTTGCTTTTAAAGGAGTAAAAACATTTAGAGCATAAAAGAAAACATAACTCTGAAACATTAATAAAAAGAACATCATGATGATATCTAGAAATAATAAAATTTTGTGTTCTCTAAATATTTTTTTAATTACTTCATCAAGTTCATGAAACCAGTTTTCTATTTTTTCAGCTTTAATAAATTTCTTTATTAATGGTATTTTAGAAATTAAAAGTACAATTTTTGAAATAAATTTTGGAAATATTATACTTAATATTATTGTTAAAGAACTTAAAAAAGTCAAAATTAAACCTAAAAAAATGAGGTTTTTTGAAATACCAAAAACATTTTTTGAAAAGACAAAGATATAAGTGAGGTCAATTAAAAACATAAGAAATATCATTTCAAATAACCTTAAGAATACAACCTGGGTAGCGTAAGATGATTTAACACCTTTTTTATTCAAATAAAGTATTTGAAACGGTTGCCCACCAACTGAGAAAGGAGTTACTGCAGAAAAATATGCAGTAATAAAACAAGAATTAATAGCAGAAGTGAGAGTTATTTTCTGCCCAAGGTTTCTAAAAACAATATAATGCTTAATGCCATCAAAAACAAACGAAAAGATAGTTAAAATAATTGCAAAAATAAAATGAGACAAAGAGATTGATTTTAATATATGTAAAATAATGTTTTTATTAAGCGTTGCACTGTAAGCAAATAGAACTAAACCTGAAATTATAACAGATAAAATTATACCTACGTATATCTTTTTATTCATTTCTCTTTAGCAGCTCCTTTTTTCTGATAATATTTGTGCGTATAATATGAATCATATTTGATTTTATTAATGTTGAATGCAACGTCAGCCCAAAGTCTAAATGCATGAAACAAGGAGAAAACTGTTCCTTGTTCTTTAAACCTTCTATTAGAAGTGTAGACTATAAGTGATGGGATAAATTTAACTTTTCCAAATTTCGCAAGTCTTTTTGCAAGTCTAAAATCTTGTGAAGCTAGATTGCTTTTTGTGTCATAACCGCCAACTTTTTTATAAACATCTTTTCTTATGGCAAAGTTAGCTGCGCCAACTATATAAGTTTTTGTGAAAATTTTTGAAAAAAAGTCTGAAATTACATAACCTAACCAAACAAAAAAATTAGAAATTTTTCCATTTTCAATAAATTTAAAAGGGCCATAAATTGCAACTATATTTTCATTTTTACAAAATGTATTAACTATTTTTTTTAGATAATTTTTAGGATACAAACTGTCTGCATCGCAAGTAACCAAAATATCTCCCTCAGCATTTTCAAAACCCTTAACCATTGCATTTATTGAGCCCTTTTTTTCTTCAAATAATAATTTATCAGCAAATTTTTTTGCAATTTCTACTGATTTATCTGTGCTTCCATTATCTACGACAATAAGTTCGTAGTTTTTATATGTTTGTTTTTTAATGTTTTTCAAAGTGCTTTCAAGAATTTTTTCTTCATTTAGAACAGGAACTATGATTGAAACAAGAGGTTTTTTATTCATGACTACTCCCTCACAGTTTTTCACGTTTGACTTTATACCATTCAGTAACCTTATTCAAAGGTCCAAGTATATAACTTTCGATTAAAACACCCAACTGAAATAACATTAATAATGGAGTAAAAGCAAAGGCATATAAAAGCGAAAAAAATCCCATTTTTTTACTGTCAAAAGAGCTAATTGCCATTAAAATATAGACACTAATAATTAAACCACCAAATAAGTATACAAAAGTATTTGTGTTAAAAATAAAGTCAAAAACTAATGTATAAATCGGAGAAAAAATTATTATTCCAATGATAATGTAAACTAATAGATAAAAATAATGACCTTCTTTTATTCTTTTAAACATCTCTCTAAAACCACCAATGTACCATCTTTTGTGTTGTTTCCAAAGATCTCTAAAATTTGAAACATATTGGATTCCTATGTAAGGATAAGTAGAATAAAATTCTTTCACACCCATTTTTGAGAGTTTTGTTGCCATACTGAAGTCATCAACAAGTGTTTCGGGATCAATTGGAAGCAATTTTTCTAATAAGCTTCTTCTGAAAAATATACCATTTCCCATGAATATCATTTTTACAAAAATGTTTGAATAAAATATTGCTTTTACAAAGTTAAAATAAATTTCTTGAAGGATAAAAACAGGTTTTAATTTAAAATTATATGCTTCAAAATTAGTGAAAATCATATTTACTTTTTTATTTGAAAAGCAATAAATATGTGAAGAAATATAATTAACTGGAACTCTTGCATCGGCATCAATCATTAAAATAATATCACCATTTGCGATTTCCATAGCTTCGTTAATTGATTGAGGTTTTCCTCTTCTTCCTTTTTTTAATATAACCTTTAAGTTTTGAAATTCTTTTTCAAGATTTTTAGCAATTTTGTAAGTATTGTCAGTGGAATTATCATCAATAACTATAACTTCTATATTTTTGTAGCTACTATTTTCAACTGTTCTTATTGTATTTTCTATTACATTTTCTTCATTCCATGTGGGAATTATTACAGAAACTAAAGGGCTATAATCTGGGTCTCTATTTTCATGCAAATAATTTGTCCTTTTTTCGTTTTTATATTTTCCAATAAGGACAATTATAAACGATAACATGATAAATATAATGTAAAATAAACCTGTAGAATAATACATAATTGCCTCCTCTAAAATTTATAGTATGCTCCAATTATGAAATTTTCAAAGTTTATAGTTTTAAATTTAAAAAACCACTTTTTGAAATTGGCATTTACGTTAATAATATTATACGTTAAATCAGTGGAATCTTCAACAGCGTAAGTTGCTTCTGGTGTAACATTTCCATACCAACTATCCCAGAACCATTTCCATCTCTGAACTCCGTTATCAATAACAGTTCCCTTGAAAAGTAGATTATATTCAAATTCCACATTAAAATCATTTGTAGAATAGTTAAAACCAGCAGAAACCATGGTAGCATCTGGTCCATAAATAAAACCTAATGGGAAATCCATAAGGGCTCTTTTTGGAGAAGTTAAATTGTCCAAATAGAAGTGTCTTACATTAATTCTTAAATATGGAAGATAATTCGTAATGTACATCCATTCACTTGTATGATCATATTCAATCCAGAAAGACAATTTATCAAATTTAAAATTTCCTCCGAGGTTATATCCATTTGCGCCTGGTTTATAATTTGAACCCCCCTCAGTCCATGGTACTTCAAAATCGTCCATTGAAAATTCACCGTATATTGAAATATTTTCATTAATTGAATAATTAAAATCTAAGGATGCGAGTACATTTGAGTATCCTTCTCCGTATGTGTTATGGAAAAACATAAGTGGATTCATATCAACGATATCTGGAAACTTTCCTCCAACAACATTTAATTCACCAATACCAAATCTAAATTTTTCAAATGAAAAGTCAAATCTATGTGCAATAATTGATTTATAGGGTTCGTCAAATATAACTCCCGGAGTATGTCCGTCTGAATATGTGCTTTGTATATTCTGTTCTTCGGCTGAAAGCAAAGGAAATGAAGAAATAAAATGATAGGTATATCGGAAATTGTCAATTTTGGTAGAAAAAGTTAAATTATCTTGGAAAGTAGTATCTGAAATTGTAATTGGATATTTTGATGCACCCCATTTCAAAGGATATCTTCCAATTGAAATAAATGAAGTCTGGTTAGCATAATAAATGTAAAACATTTCAGGGAAGTTCATATCAAATGAAAAAGTGTCAAAATTAAACCCCTGGATGATAAGGTTGTTTTCAAAATCCTTTGTTCTAGTGATGGGTTCTTTTTGAATTTTTACATCTGAAAAAATAGTAAAACCATTTTTAGAAAATTCAAAAGAAAGATTCATTAGAGGAGGAATTTTATTAAATAAATAAAAAACATTTTCGGCAGGATTTGTAGGATTTCCCCATCCCCATGGGTTGTTAGTAACGAAAGTTGAATTCCAATTTCCATATGCAACCCAAGGTGTAAAATTTAAGTTGATTTTATATATATCGTTTTGTTCAGTAGAAAGCCATTCTATGGGTATAGGTGAAACATAAGAGTTATAGATAAATTCTGAAAATGTTAAGACAGAGAAAAAGAATAGCATAAAAATAACAATTTTTTTCATATTTTCACCTCCTAGGTTTTAAGCAAAGACTTCACCTCCAAATAAATTTTTTAATTATTTTAAATTAGATTATTATGTTTAAAACTATAAAAACCGTTTCCGATTATTATGTGATCTAAAAGCTTTATACCGATAATATGTCCAGCTTCTTTTACTTTTTGTGTAAGAATTTTATCATCTTTACTTGGTAATACATCACCTGAAGGATGATTGTGAACAAGTATTATATAAACTGCCCCATTTTTGATAGCTTCTTTAAATATTTCTCTAGGGTGAGCTAAGCTTGAATCTGCTAAACCTATTGAAATATCCTTAAATGAAATTTCATATAGTTTTGAATTCAAAAAAATAACTCTAACTACTTCTTGATCTAGATGTTTCATATCTAGACAGTATTCATATACTTTTTCTGGGGTGTTTAACATTTTTCCAGATCTATCTTCTTTTAAGAATCTTTTGGCAAGTTCCATTGCAGCAAAAATTGTTGTTGCTTTTGCTTCTCCCATTCCCTTTATTTTATTTAGTTCATTTATAGTTGCTTTGCTTATTTTTACTAGACTATTATCAAAAGTTTCCAATAAAAGTTTAGAAGTTTTTAAAACATCTTGTCCTTTACTTCCGGTTCTCAAAAGAATTGCTATAAGCTCTTCAGTACTTAAATTTTCAGGTCCTTCGTTTATTAGTTTTTCCCTTGGTTTCATTAATTATCCCCCTATCCCAAAGTAAGTCCCATAACTTTGAAATTGGTAATCCCATAACATTAAAAAAATCTCCTCTGATTTTTTCTACCAAAATACTTCCATAACCTTGAATCCCATATGCACCAGCTTTATCAAAAGCTTCTCCTGTTGAAAGATAAAATTCAATTAATTCATTTGAAAGCTTTTTGAATTTTACATCAGTCTTTTCATAAAATGAAATGGTCTCTTTTGGAAAAACAATACAAACTCCAGTAAACACACTATGCCATTTTCCTGATAGGTTTTTAAGAGTTTTGTATGCATCGACATAACTTTTGGGTTTACCTAAAATTTGTTTGTAAAAAACAATAGTATCAGCAGCAATTATAATATCTCCTATACTCTTATTTGCAACATTTTGAGCCTTCAATTTAGATAATGTTAATACATGTTTAATGGGATCTTTTTCTTCTATGTTTTCATCTATTTCTGCAGGAATAACTTTAAATTTTAAATTTAGCTTTTTTAAAAGCTCAATTCTTCTTGGAGAACTTGATGCCAAAATTATTTTCATACAATACTTCCTCCATTTTTTTTGCAAGAAAAGCATTTGCAATTGAAGAGATAGAACCAAGTACAATCATAACCGGCAAGAATGAAAAAATTGCATTGCTTGAGATTAAGAAAGAACCAACATATACTTGAGTTAAATTATTAAATAACATTCCAAGAAAACTTAAACCAAAATATCCAAAAAATTTGGTTTTAGAAAGAGCTCCTTCGACTAATCCAGCTACAATAATCCCAAAAAATCCCATAAAAAATGTAGGAGTAAATATTGTTCCTGTAAAAATTGATCCTATTATAGACTTAAGAGCTCCAACAATTATAGCCGGTATAATCCCTAAATTAATTGCTGCAAATAACACAACAAAATTAGAAAACCCCCATTTTCCAGCTGGCACAGGATATGGGATATATTTTTCTACGATAAACATTACAGATGCAATAGAAATTAATGTTGAATATATTACCACGTTTGTAATTCTTGAGTGTTCTTCGATTCTATTACTATTTTGTTGGGAACGCAGATTATTTCTCCTCCTTTTGAAATTTTACCTGTCTTTTCGCAAATTTTTAAGGGGCATGATGAATTTGTTACCCAAGCATATTCCCCATCGAAATGTACTATTGTTAGAAGCTCACCATTTTCATTTTTTATTTCATATTCTCCTGGATCTTTAAGTTCTAATATTTCTTTTCCATCTAACTTAACAACAAAGTTTCCTTTTTCATTCCCAGTTGTTTTTACAGTAAAAAAAATCAAAAGAACCAATAAAACAAAGAAAATAATTAAAAAATCGCTTTTTTTAAACAGTTTCATAAAATTTCACCTTACCATTAATGATTATTCCTGATAAGAAATTAATGTCAAACATATAAATAAGATCAATAAAATCACCAGTGTTCCATAATGCTATATCACAAGCGTTTCCAGGTTCTAACGTTTTATTTTCAAAGCCCAGGACATATGAAGAATTTACTGTGTATGCAGTTAATATTTCTTCTGGTTCCATTTTTAAAAATCTAAGAGCTAAATGCATAATAAAAGATGGATTAAATATGGGGCAAGATCCGGGATTAAAATCAGAACCTAAAGCTACACCTACACCGTTATCAATTAATTTTCTTGCAGGCGCGAAAGATTCTCCTAGATAAAAACTTGTTCCAGGCATTAAAGTTGCTATGGTAGAAGAATTGGAAAGAAGACTAATTTCTTCATCAGAAATTTTAAGTAAATGATCAGCAGAAATTGCTCCAAGTTTTACAGCAAGTTTTGTTGCCCCAACATTTTCAATCTCATCAGCGTGGAATCTTAATTTAAATCCGCGAGTTTTTGCAAGAACAAAGAAATCTTCAATGTCTTCTGGAGAATATACGCCTTTGTCGCAAAATACATCAATTGTGTTGGTGAATTCTTTAAAGACATCTAAACTTTGTAAAATTTCATTTATATATTCTTCTTTTGTTTTATTATGTGGGATTGCATGTAATCCCAAGAATGTTGGAATTACTTTTATATTACTAATTTCATTTAGATATTTAATGACTTTTAGCTGTTTTAACTCAGTTTGAATATCTAAACCGTATCCACTTTTTCCTTCAATTGTAGTAACACCAAATTTTTCAAATAAATTCAAAAATTTTAAATTTTCCTTGACAATTGTATCTATTGAAGCAGTTCGCACCTGATTTACAGTATTATAAATTCCTCCGCCTTCTTTGTGAATCTCTGAGTAAGTTTTTCCTTTAGCCCTTAGGTAAAATTCATTTGCTCTTTTACCAATAAAAGGAATATGAGTGTGTGCATCTGTAAATGCAGGAGTTACGAGTTTTGCTTTAAATTCAACGTGTTCAGTTATAGTATGTTTTTTAATATCAATTATCATTCCGTTATCGATATAAATATCGACATCAAAATCTTCATATATTTTTTTCATTTCATGTCCTTTTTTTGGAGCTTTACCAATAGGTGTTAAAAGATGATCAGCATGTATTTTGAACATGGTGTTTCACCTCAATAAAAAAGATACCATTGCAATTATTAGACAATAGTATCCAAATATTTTTAAATTCTTTGTGATTGTAACCTTTTTAAGAATGTAAAGACTTAAAAGTCCTACAAAGAAGGCTAATAAAACTGAAATAAATATGGTAATGTCAAATCGAACGTTTTCAAATTCAAGAATACCTGCTCCAAATATAACAGGAACACTCATCAAAAAGGAGTATTTTAAAGCTTTTTCTCTTTCCATTCCAACTAAAAGAGCACCAAAAAGTGTAAAACCACTTCTTGAAATTCCAGGAAATATAGCTACCATTTGAAAAAGCCCTATAAAAAGGGCGTCTAAATAACTGATTGAAAAAAAGTCTTTATTTTTTCCAAGTTTGTCAGATAAAAATAAAATTGTACTTGTTAAAAGGAAAAAAAATCCAACTAATTTAAGAGAATTAAAAGAATTTTCTATTTTTGAATTGAATAAAATCCCAAATATTCCAGCAGGTAAGGTTGAAATAATTATTTTTAAAACTAAAAAATAATATTTCTTATCAAATTTTATAAGACCATTAATAATTTCAAAAATTTCTTTCCATACAAATATTAAAATTGCAAATAAAGTTGCCAAATGAAGAAAAGCAAAAAAAGGTAAATTGGGTTCAATATCAATAAGTTTGGAAAATAAAGTAAGATGACCAGAACTAGAAACAGGCAAAAATTCAGTAGCTCCTTGGATTATTCCAAGAACAATTTTTTCCAAGATTATTACCTCCTATGGCGAAACTCTTCCGACATATGGTCCATAAGTGTAAACATACTTTCTGATTTCATCCCAATTAATTTCATTAAAAGCTTTAGTCCCGGCATCTTTATCAGGGAAAGCTCCAAGACATAATGTATAATAAGTTTTCCCATTTCTTTCAAAGGTAATAACATAAGATTCATATCCAAGAGTTCTTAAATTTACCATGTCTTCAAATAATTTTGAAGAATTTTCGCCAGTTTTTAGAAATATAGTATATAAAGATTTCCCTGGAATAAGCCCAGGATATGTTTTGTCTCCTAAAACAACTACAAAATAATTATTTTCGTCAAGTTTGTTTATTAAATATTCTTCATTAACTTTAATAATTTTCAAAGCATCTTCCTGCTTTAAAACAAAAGTTGAAACCTCTGTAGAGGCTTCAATGAAATCCATAGAATAAGCTAAAAGTGTTTCGTAATCAAATTTTTCAATTTCTACCATTGTATCAGTAGAACTTACTGAAAAATCTGGTAAATTGTTTTCACAAGTTTCTGGAAACTTAAATTCAAAAGGTTTTGGAATATATACAACATTAACATCTACTGATGTTTTTTTGACATACAAATAAATTGTAGATATTAAAAGCAAAAGTGATGACAAAGACAAAATAAAAATCAAAAAACTTAAAACTTTTAATTCAAAAGGTTTAATAGATCTTCTAGGCAGCTTAGATTCCCTCCTCAACGTATTTAGTTAACAATTGAATTGTTGCTTCTACATCGTCTTTATGAACCATTTCGTTAGGAGTGTGAATATACCTTGTTGCTATTGAAACAGTGGCACTTGGGATGCCTGCTTTTGTATTTTGATATCCTCTAGCATCTGTTCCACCGTATATTAGAACTTCCATCTGGTATGGAATATTATACTTTTTGGCTAATTCTTTTAAAGTTTCTACGATTTTTCTATCACTAATTGAATAACCATCTTTAACTTTTATACAAGCACCCTTTCCTAATTTCATTGAAGTTCTTTTATTTGCTTTTGGAGTGTCACCAGCACCTGTAACATCAATAGCAATAGCAACATCAGGATCAATGTTATAACCTGCCACACGAGCTCCTACAAGACCGATTTCTTCTTGAACTGCAAATACACCGTATAATGTATTAGTAGGTTGTTGTAATCTCTTGAAAACTTCTATTATTGCCACACAACCAATCCTATCGTCCATTGATTTTGAAACATAAAAATCGCCTTGTTCAATAAAATGACCATCAAATGTACCAAAAGAGCCTATTGGACAAATTTTTTCCGCTTCTTCTCTGTTTTTTGCACCTATATCTACAAATAATTTATCAAAAGAAAGTTCTTTTAAATTGCTTCTTAATTCATTTACTGTTTCGCCTTCCATTCCAACTATACCAACTACATTGCCAAATCTTATTTTTGAATTTAAGATAGTATAAGGTGAAACACCTCCTACCATATCTATTCTTAAAAAGCCGTTATCATCGATATTTGTAACGACTACACCTATTTCATCCATATGAGCATCTAAAAGTACCTTTTTATTCGTTTTACCATTTTTCCACACAATTAAATTTCCCAGTTTATCAATTTCATACCCGTCAATATAACCGTTTAATTCCTCTAAAATAGCATTTCTTATAGAATCTTCACGACCACTAGGACTGGAAATTTCAGTAAGTTTTTTAATTAGATCCCTCATTATATGCCCTCCTTTTAATGTTTATTCAATCTAATTATACACTAATAAACAATTTTTTAGCAAATAGGATTTTAATTTGGTTTTAAGTTTTTAATGATATAATACTAAAGATATGAATATGTTAAACAAAGAAAAATTTTTGAAAAATGTAAAAAAGTGGGATTTAATATCAAAAAATGACAAAATTGTTATTGCTGTATCCGGTGGTGTTGATTCTCTTACACTGCTTTATCTTTTATATTTATTAAGAGAAGATTTAGATCTTGATCTATTATGTGCAACTCTTGATCATGGTATAAGAGATAATTCACAAAAAGACGTAGAACATGTTGTTAATTTTTCAAAAAAACTAGGTATTAAATGCGTAACCGGAAAAGTTGATGCTGTAAAATATTCGGTCAAAAATAAACTTTCTATTGAAGAATCAGCTAGGATATTAAGATATCAGTTTTTAGACAAAGTTTTAAAAGATACAGGTTTTAATAAACTAGCAGTTGCTCATAATTTAAACGATTTGGTTGAAAATGTTTTATTTAGATTAACCCGAGGTGCAGGACCATTTGGACTTCCAGGTATGAAACCAAAAAATGGGAATATAATCCGTCCTTTATTATTTTATACAAAAGATGAAATAATGAATTTTGCTTTTAAACATAATATTGAATATGTGGAGGACGAAACTAATTTCGACACAGTTTATACTAGAAATTTTATTCGACGTGAAATAATTCCTCTTTTTAAAAAATTAAATCCGAATTTTGAAAATTCTGTGATGCGATTAGTTGAAAATATATGGGAATTAGATGACTTTGTTGATAGGAAACTAAACATATCAGTTTTTAACTTAAGAGGAAGAATTTATTTTGAAGTTCCAGAGGACATATATCTTTTAATAGAATTTGTAAGAAGGTTAACTATAAAATTGAAAGGTAAAGCACCTGATAAGGAAAAATTAGATAGAATAAAAAAGACAATAAAAAACAAAACAACCTTTAAAGTAAGTTTCTGGAATAATTTTGGAATAGAAATTTCATATGGAAAAGCTTTGTTAGGTGAGTTTCTGCCAAACGATAATTTTGAAATTTTAATTAGCCAAAATGAAACAATTGATTTAGATCCATTTGTGGTTAAAATAGGAAAAGATGGTATAATTATAAACAAAGAGAAAATAAAAGGTGATTTAGTTTTGAGAAATTGGAGAAACGGTGATAGAATTCAGAAAGATAAAAAATTAAAAGAGTTGTTTGTTAACAAGAAGATTCCTTCTTTTATTAGAAGGATTATTCCTATTTTATGTGATAGGGAGGAGATAATTTATATTCCTAAGATTTACTTAAATAAAGCTTATATTTGTAAAGAAAATGAAAAAAATAAAGATTTTGTTGGAATAAGTGTACAGTTGAAAGGAGGTTTTTTGTTTTGAATAAAGGAATAGGAACTATAATAATCGGTCTTTTAATTGTTCTTTCTCTTTTCTGGATATTTGAAAGTGTCTTTTTTAATAACAGTTCAGCGACAACTACAATGTATTACAGTGATTTTCTTAAGAGAGTTGAATCAGATTCTTCTGATATAGCGGAAATTACTATAAAAGATGATGGTAATATTTTATTAACAACTATTTCGGGCAGAAAGTATAACGTTTATGCTCCTTGGGTAAAGTATGATATGGAGTTAATTAATAATTTGGTTGATAAAGGAATTAGAGTTGTCGGAGAAAAAGGAGTAGATAGTTCATTTTGGGTAAATATTGTAGGTAATCTATTATTTTTTGTCCTGATGCTAATCATGTTTGGATTTTTAATTAGAGGACTTGGCCGAGGTAATAACCAGGCGTTTAGTTTTACTAAAAGTCGAGCTGAAAAAGTACTTCCAGGCAAAAAAAGAGTTACGTTCAAAGATGTAGCAGGTGTGGATGAAGCTGTTGAAGAGTTGCAGGAAATTGTTGAGTTTTTAAAAAATCCAAATAAGTTTAATAAAATTGGAGCAAGAATGCCAAAAGGAGTTCTTTTGGTAGGGCCTCCTGGAACAGGTAAAACATTACTTGCAAGAGCTGTAGCAGGTGAAGCTAATGTTCCATTTTTCCATATAAGTGGTTCTGATTTTGTAGAATTGTTTGTTGGTGTTGGTGCTGCCCGTGTTAGAGATTTATTTAATCAAGCAAAAGCTAATGCACCTTGTATAGTTTTCATTGATGAGATTGATGCAGTTGGAAGGCACAGAGGTGCCGGTCTTGGCGGCGGACATGATGAACGGGAACAGACATTAAACCAATTATTAGTTGAAATGGATGGATTTGATGTACGTGAAGGAATAATAGTTATGGCTGCAACAAATAGACCTGATATATTGGATCCTGCTCTTTTAAGACCTGGTCGATTCGATAAAAAAGTTGTTGTAGATCCACCTGATGTTAAGGGTAGAGAGGAAATTTTAAAAATTCATTTGAGAGGCAAGCCAATTGATGATGATGTAGATGTAAAAGTTTTAGCTAAAAGAACCACGGGATTTGTTGGAGCAGATCTTGAAAACTTGGTTAATGAAGCTGCTCTTTTAGCAGCAAAAGAGGGTAGAGAAAAAATGAAAATGTCTGACTTTGAAGAAGCTATTGATAGGGTAATAGCTGGTCCGGCAAGAAGATCAAGGATTATTTCTGAGAAACAAAAAGAAATTGTCGCATATCATGAATTAGGACATGCTATAGTTGGAACTGCTCTTCCAAATTCTGATCCTGTTCATAAAGTATCAATCATTCCAAGAGGACACAGAGCTTTAGGTTTTACTCTTCATTTACCTGTTGAAGACAAATATTTGATAAGCAAAAATGAATTATTAGATAATATAACTGCACTTCTTGGTGGAAGAGCAGCTGAAGAATTAGTATTTGGAGATGTAACAAGTGGTGCTGCTAATGATATTGAAAGAGCAACGGAAATGGCGAGAAAAATGGTTTGTGAACTTGGAATGAGTGATAATTTTGGCCCTCTTGCTTGGGGAAAAACTGAACAAGAAGTATTTTTGGGAAAAGAAATAACAAGGATGAGAAATTATAGTGAGGAAGTTGCAAAAATGATAGATAGTGAAGTTCAAAATATTGTAAATTCCTGCTACAATAAGGCAAAGGAAATTCTTATAAAAAGAAGAAAGAAATTAGATGAACTAGCAAAAATATTGTTAGAAAAAGAAGAGATAAGTGGAGAAGAATTAAGGGAACTTCTTAAAGGAGATGAAGACAATGTGGAGGAACATAGAAGGTCTGAGCAAGACAATTGATTACTATTTAGATGAATCTTTAATTTGGGATGAAAATGATGAAATGCTTCCTTTACATCTTGCTTCAACAACTGGTCTTTTGAAAATTGTTTTTAAAGTTTCTTCACAATTGTTGGATGATGTGTTGCCTGAAGATTTAGTTTCAGTAGTTATTGAAGCTTCATTAAAGCATTTTGATACAAGTGTAGTTGGTGAAACAGTAGTAGTTGGTGTAAGAGTAACAGAAGTTAGAGAAAATAAAATAAAGTTTACTGGATTGATAACTAGTAAAAACAACAAAATTTTTGAAGTATCATTTACTAGAATAATTGTTTCGAAAGATTATCTTAGGAGGAAAGCAATTGAGAAGACCACGTAGAGCTCAAGATTTCAAAGAATTTTCTTATGTGAAAAAATTTAGCGATTCTGAGATTAGGTTTAAAGAATTTAAAGGCAACCAAGAGGTTGCCTTAATTTTTCCTAATAATTATAGGGTTGCTTCAGCATCTTTAGCATGGAGTTGGGTTCAACAATTGTTTTTGGAAAAAAACATACCAGTTGAAAGATTTTTTTATGAAAAATGGTTTTCAAAGTTCTATTCAATTGAATCTTTTACACCTTTAGACCAATTTAAGGTACTTATGTTTACATTTCATTTTGAACTAGATTTCGAGAATATAATTGATATTTTATTGAAACTAGGGATTCCACCAGTAGCTGAATTGAGAGAAAATCATCATCCTATAGTTATAATAGGAGGGCCGATTACATTTTTTAACATTGAGCTAGTAAAACCAATTGCTGATGTAATTGTAGCGGGCGATTTAGAGTATAACATTGAAGATATTTCAGAAGGAATTAGAATCTTGTTAAAAGACAAAGAAGAAGGTTTAAGGTATTTTGAAGAATTAAGTAATGTAATTACTTTGAGGAAAAACACTTTAGAAAAAATAAATTTGAAAAATTATGATATAAGTCAAAAAATTCCAGTTTCTCATTTCATAACACCTTTTTCAGAGTTTAAAAATAAAAGACTTATTGAAATTGGTAGAGGATGTATTAGACGTTGTGCTTTTTGTGTTATGGGACATACTAAGAAACCTGTGAAATTTGTTCCCCCGCAAGTGATAGAAAATTTTGTAAAAAATGAAAAAAATTCACTAGGTATTATAAGTGCTACAATTACAGATTATCCTTGGTTAGATCAGCTTTTAGAGATTTTGGAAAAATATGCAGTAAGTTTTTCTGTTTCTTCAATGAGAGCTGATGGGATAACGGATAAGTTGCTAAAATTGTTAAAAAAAGGTGGACAAAATACCTTTACCATAGCCCCTGAAGGTGTTTCTCAAAAAATTAGAGATGAAATAAACAAGGACATTACTGGTGATGATTTGTTTAAAGCATTAGAACTTGGAAGAAATAATGGATTTAAGAATATAAAATTTTATTATATAGTGGGTTTTGAAAACGAAGACTTAAATGATTATGAAGAGTTAAAAATATTTATAGATAAAGTAAAAGAATTAGGATATACAAACATCTCAATGAGTGTGAACCCTCTAATTCCTAAAAAAGGTACCCCCTTTTTTGGTAAAAAACTGATTGAAGAAAAACAGTATAACAATATAATAAAATGGATGAGAACAAATATTAAAGGTGTAAAATTTCATTTTGAAAGTTATAAATATTCTAAAAAACAATATTTATACAATATTTTAAGTGAAGAAGAAGTAAAGGAAGCTGTTTTAAAAACTTATTCTAAAAAAGATATTGACTAAATTAGATTTTATGGTAGAATTTAAAACGATGGCGCCGGGGTGGCGGAATTGGGAGACGCAGCGGACTTAAAATCCGCTGGGGGTTACACCTCCGTGTCGGTTCGAGTCCGATCCCCGGCACCACTAGAAAAATAATATTTTTAAAGTTATAGATTTATACGTTGCGGGGTGGAGCAGTCTGGTAGCTCGTTGGGCTCATAACCCAAAGGCCGCAGGTTCAAATCCTGCCCCCGCTACCAGAAGAGGAGCGGAAAAATTTCCGCTCCTTTTTAATATATTCAAATGTCTATTTAACATCTTTGAAAGGGTGAAGATAAATGTTCCATATTTATCATCTTTTTTCTAATGTTTATTCTGTACTAGCATATCTTATTTCATCTTTTATTAATTCAAGTGCTGCGAAAATAGGACTTTCATATTCTACGATTGGTTTAATAAATTTTTTGGGAGCAGTTTCTTATATAACTGGTAGTTTAATTTTTGGTCATATTGGTGATAAAATAGGGCACAAAAAGTTTTTAATAATGGAGATATTTATTTTTTCAATTTTATTGTTGATTTTTATGAATTTTAGTGGGGTTTTATTTCTTTTTGTTTTTGCAATAGTTGCAAATTTATTTTTCGGAAGTTTTTATCCGCAAGTTGAAGGTCTAATAGTAAGGAACGAAAGTTTATTAAAAGTTGATCATACAAAAATTATTACAAGATTTAATTTATCATGGAGTTTAGGGAATATCTTTGGAATGGCATTTGGGCCATTTTTGACTGTTAAGATGCCCCAATTTATTTTTATTTTCGGGTTTATCTTGAATCTTTTATCGGGTTTTTATATTTTTCGAGATTTAAATGCTCATGGAGAAAAAATAAAATTTCATCCAAAACCGACTTTGTATTCTGAATCTATACATATAGATTTTAAGAATATAAAGTTATTTCGACTTGTGTACAGAATTACTCTCTTTTTTTCAGGTTTATTATATACATCAATTCTTTCTTTGTTTCCTAAATTAATTAGTGTGTCCGGATTTCCTTTAAAAATAACTGGTTTTGTTATAGTTTTTGCGAATATATCCGTTTTTTTAACATTTTTATTTATGGGTAAGTTGAAAATTTGGGCAAATAATCCAAAAATTTCACTTCTTTTTCTTTCAGTATTACCTTTAACTTCAGTTTTAATGTTTGCAAAAATGAATTTATTTTTATTCTCATTAATTTCCTTTTTAGGAGGCATGTGTTATGCAATTCCTTATACATTTGCAATTTATTATGGTCTGAGTACTCAGGAAAATGATCAAGGTAAACAAGGAGGGTTCCATGAAGCTACTATTGGAATGTTATTTGGTTTTGGTCCTTTAATGGGAGGAATATTTTTAGATATTTTTAGAGGGATAAAAGGTTTGGGATTAATGGGAATTATTTTGAGTATAATTGTTTTTGGAGTACAATTTCTTTTTTTAAAAAAGTTGTATAAAAATAGGTCTTAGAATATTAAGCTAAAAGCAATTGAAAATTTTGAATTTTTAAAATCAAGGTTAAAATCATAAATTAAAAAAATACCATATATATCTGCAAGAAGATCATAAAATTCACATGTTCCTGTTTTAGAAACATAATCAAAAATTTCTTTACCGATCCCAATCATTAAAGTAAAGGGTTTTGAATTTTCGCCCAATATAGGTGCAAAAAACGAAGTAATTATAAGACTAGCATTAAGATGTAAAAATTTATCAAATGGAAGTCTTGAAGAAAAAACAGTTGTAAGGAAAAAATTATAAGAATAAATATAACTGCCTTCCTTATTTTAACACCTCCAAATTAAGTTTCATGTTATTACTTAAAATATTATATCATTTGTTTAATAATTTGTTATAAATAAATTTGCATATCTTAATTTTAATATGGTAGAATATTGTTGCCAAAATTTATTTAAGGAGTGTTCAAATGAAAAAGTTCATATTTATTATTATACTTTTGGTAAATATAGTAATTTTTGGAAATTATTATATTGTCAATTATTATGTTCAGTCTGGGGATACAATATATACTCTATCTAAGAAGTTTTCTGTTTCTCCTTCTATAATTTTGGATTGGAATGATATAGATCCTTATAGTTTAAAAATAGGGCAGGTTATAAAAATTCCACAACCTGAAGGTATTTTATACGAAGTTAAGCAAGGTGATACTTTGTATGATATTTCTTTAAGATTTTTTACTACAATAGATGCAATAAAATCAGCAAATAATTTGAAAAACAATTATATATATGTTGGTCAAAAACTATTTGTTCCTACAAGTAAAATAGGATTAGCATTTAATGTATATGATAAGGATTTTATTTGGCCTGTTTTTGGAAGATTAACATCTACTTATGGAATGAGGGAACATCCAATTTATCATAAAGTATCTTTTCATACAGGTATTGATCTTGCAGCTCCAGAAGGAACGCCAATTTTTTCTGCAACAAAAGGTGTTGTTGAACTTGCAGGTCCATATGGAGGATATGGACTTGCAGTAATAGTTAGATATGGAAAATATGAAATAGTCTATGGCCATTTATCAAAAGTTTGTGTATACAAAGGTCAGACAATTTCTGAAGGAGAATTGATTGGTAGAGTGGGTTCAACAGGTGTAAGTACTGGCCCTCATTTACATTTTGAAGTTAGAATTAATGGAAATCATACAAATCCAATTGTTTTTCTTCCTTCCTACAATAGAATGTATGTGCTGAAAAGTGATAACATTTATGTTGGTGGTGAATGAGGTTGTCAAACAAGATATACTATGAAAAGGTCTTTAAAACCGAAGATGATTTTGAAAAAATATCCGAATTATTATATGAATTAGATTTCAATAATTTTTATTTTTTGGAAAATAATGAGGGAAAATTCTTAGTTCTGGTTTCTGATGATTCAAAAGAACTAGAAAATTTAGAATCTAGGCTTCCATTTAAGTTAGAATTTATCGAACTTAGAACGACTTCTTCAGATGATTGGATTAAAAATATAATAACTAAACCTTTTGAGTTTATTGACGGAGTATACATAGATCCTGATCATAACGAGATTGAAGCTGAATATGTTATAAGAATTATTCCTGGACTTGCTTTTGGAACAGGATTGCATGCAACCACAAAATTAGCGGCAGAATTTTTGAGAAAATATTTAAAACCTGGAATGAATGTACTTGATTTGGGATGTGGGAGTGGAATTTTAAGTATTTTAGCTAGAAAACTCGGAGCGTCTTACGTTCTTGGTGTTGATAATGATAAAATTGCAGTTGAAGTAGCTAAAGAAAATATTCAATTAAATGATGTTGATAATATTGAAATAAGAGAATCAGATTTGCTTAAAAATGTTGATGGAAAATTTGATATTATAGTTTCGAATATAATTGCAGAAGTTTTAATAGAGGCTCTTAAAAATATTGAAGAATTTTTGAAAAAAGATGGAGTAGTAATTTTATCAGGTATTATTAATTCAAAACTTGATTTGTTTAAGAATTTTAATATAGTTGATCATCGGAGGAGCGGTGAATGGAATTCAATAGTAATAAAATTTTAAAGGAAATTGTAAATAAACAGCTTAGGGCAAAGGCAACAAATTTTCACAAAGTTGCCTATTTTTGTATTTTTAACTTCCCAGTAGTTATTGAAAGCCTTCCAGTCAAAAACGGTAAACCTTTTCCGACTATTCATTATTTAACTTGTCCATTTTTGATTAAAGAAATTTCAAGGTTAGAAGAAAAAGGATATATCAAATATTTCGAAGAAAAAATTCAAAAAGATGAAAATTTTAGAAAAAAGGTTTTTAAAGCTCATGAAGAAGTTATAAAAAAAAGAAACAAAATGTTTAATGAGATTTCTGAAATTAAAAATTTTCAAATTTGGAAAGAGCAATTAAATAAGGTAGGAACAGGTGGAATAAGAGATTGGACAAAAGTTAAATGTTTGCATTTGCATTTTGCTGATTATTTGGCTGGGATAGATAACCCAATAGGAAGAGAAATTTTTAATATGATTAAGAATTTAAACTGTGATGATGAGTATTGTTCAAGATTTAAAAAGGAGATAGAAAATGAAAATTGAAATATTTATTCCAGGAAAAATTTCCAGACATCTAAAAGAGGCATTTGATTTTTATCTTAATAAAATTAAAAGATTTTCAAAAATAAAAGTCATTTTCACTAAATTAGGTGGAGATGTAAATACTCTATCTAAAGAAGTGATACTAAAAAAAGAAGCTGAAGATATACTTAAAAAGTTGAATGGAAAAGAATTTTATTTAATAGATCTTCATGGTCAGAAATTGGATAGTATTCAATTTTCAAAAATTTTAGAAGAACAAAAGTTAAACGGGGAAATGAATTTAGTAATTGGTGGACCTCTTGGGATTGATGAAGAATTAATTAATAAAGCTAAAAAAAGAATATCTCTTTCCGATTTAACCTTTACTCATGAATTAGCGTTAATTTTGGTTTTGGAGCAAATTTTTAGAGGTTTTAAAATATTAAATAATGAAAAATACCATTATTAGGAGGGTTTTATGTTAAAAATAGTTGTGGCTACTTCTAATGATCATAAGGTTCAAGAAATAAAGGAAATATTAAAAAATTTTAATGTAGAGATTGAAAAATCTCCAAAAATAGTTGAGGAAGAAGAAGATGGCAAAACATTTTTAGAAAATTCTGTTAAAAAGGCATATTATTATGGAAATGTATTAAATATGCCAGTTGTAGCAGATGATTCAGGATTAATAATTGATTATCTTGGAGGATTTCCTGGAGTAATGAGCGCGCGATTTATGAAGGAAAAAAGCTATGAAGAAAAAATGAGAGAAATATTAAGAAAGTTAAATGGCATAAAAGATCGAAGTGCAAGATTTGTTTGTGTTGCAAGTTACTATGATCCTATAAATGAAATTTTAATATCAACCGAAGGAGTAATCGAAGGCAGAATTGCTAATGAAATTAGAGGAAATGGTGGGTTTGGATATGATCCAATTTTTATTCCCGAAGGATATAACAAAACTTTTGGAGAACTTGGTGAAGAAATCAAAAGAGAAATAAGTCATAGAAGTAGGGCTTTTAGAAAATTATTTTCTTTAATTTTAAAGTTAAAGGATTAATTGGAGGAATTCAATGAAGATAGTTTTGATTGCTATTGGAGGGGCATTAGGTGCACTTTTTAGATATTATACTTCTAAAATTGTAAATTCAACTTTTTCTTTTAGTTTTATTCCATGGGGGACAGTGGTTGTTAATACTATTGGGGCATTTGTTTTGAGTTTTTTGATCTTTACTTCTATTGAAAGATTTGAAATTTCTTCAAACCTTTTACTTTTTTTTGGGAACAGGATTTTTAGGTGCATTTACTACTTTTTCTACTTTTACATACGAAACTTTAACGTTATATATTGAAACTCCAATTAGAGGTTTCGTTTATTTTATTGTAAACATTGCTCTTGGATTTTCAGCTGCTTATTTTGGTATGTTGCTTGGAAGGGGGAAGGGATTTTGAAATTGCTGAGAATTTATCTTGGTGAAAAAGATTCAAAGGGTGGTAAACCTCTAGCTGAATATATTGTGGAGCTTGCATATAAAGAGAAAATGACAGGAATTACTGTTTGTAAAGGAATAATGGGATTTGGTAAAAAAAGACATTTACATAGAAGTGATTTCTTTACACTTTCTGAAGATTTGCCAATAGTTATAGATATTGTTGATGAAAAAGAAAAAATAGAAAGTTTTGTTAATAAAATTAAAGATTTGAATTTTGATGGCTTAATAGTTGAAATTCCAGTTAATGCGTTTTATGTGGAGAATGAAAAATGAAATTGCTTTTAACATGTACAACAGGTTTAGAAGCAGCTACTTCATTAGAAGTAAAAAGAATGGGTTTTAAAATTATAAATTCAACTGCTGGAAGAATTGCTATTAAAGCCGAATTAAAGGATATCCCAAAGTTAAACCTTTGGCTTAGAACTGCTGAAAGAGTTTATGTAATATTAAATGAGAAAAAAGTAAAAAATTTTGATGAGCTTTTTGAAGCAATTTATGAAATTGAATGGGAACGTTTTATAGATAATGGTAAAGTTTTAATAAGTAATGTAAGTACCAGAAATTCTCAGCTTTCAGCTAAAGGAGCAATTATTTCTGTAGCTTCAGCAGCTATAAATAAGAGGATCAAGAAAAAGTCTGATGAAAATGTATATCCAGTAAGGTTAATTATAAAAAACGATAATTTACTAGTTTTATTGGATACTACTGGTCCGAAAGCTTTAAGTAAAAGAGGTTATCGAATAAAAACCTCAAAAGCTCCTTTAAGAGAAACAATAGCAGCAGCAATGGTTTTATTATCTAGATGGAAAGGCGATTTACCGTTAATAGATCCATTTTGCGGTAGTGGAACAATACTTTTTGAATCTGCTTTGATGGTTTTAGGTATTCCACCAGGTTTAAATAGAGATTTTATATCGGAAAATTGGAAATTTTTGCGTAATTACTGGCTTTTAGAGCGGAAAAACGTTTCTAATTCTTATAAAAATAACTTTTTTCAACCAAAGATCATTGGTTTTGATAGGGATAATAAGGTTTTAGATGTTGCAAAGGAGATTTCGAAAAAGCTTAATCTAGAGTTTATAGAGTTTAAAATGAAAGATTTTGAGGATCTTCAAGGAAATAATAATAGATTATACATAATAACTAATCCTCCATATGGAGAAAGAATAAAATCTAATATTGATTTTTCTAAAATTTTTCAAAAATTCCCCAAAGCTAATGTTTATATTCTTTCACCAGATAGTAAATTTGAGAAAAAGGTCGGTAGAAAATCAACGAAAAAAATAAGATTTCAAAATAGTGGCATTTGGGTTTGGTATTACATGTTTTATTAGGAGGTTTCTATGGATAATATTTTGAAGTTTTTAAGTGAAGATGGTTTAAAAGTTCAAAAGCCTGCAAGGTATATTGGCTATGAGTATAATTCGATTTATAAAGATCCAGCGGGAAAATTTAGGATTGCATTAGCATTTCCAGATATATATGAAATAGGTATGTCTCATTATGGTTTAGAAATTCTATATCATCTTCTGAATTCTATGGAAAATGTTTATGCAGAAAGAGTTTATTTACCATGGGTTGATATGATTGAACTAATGGAAGAAAGAAAAATACCTCTTTTTACTTTAGAAACGAAAACTCCGCTTAAATTTTTAGATGCAATAGGTATATCTTTGGAGTATGAATTAGCTTATACCAATGTTTTAAAACTTCTTGAACTTTCTCAAATTCCTCTTCGAGCAGCAGATAGAAATGAAAGTGATCCTTTAATAATTGGCGGGGGTCCAGTTGTTTATAATCTTGAACCTATTTCACAAGCCTTTGATATTATTTTTATTGGTGATGGGGAAAAAAATCTTGAAAAATTGATTAGTTTGCTAATTGAATCAAAAGGTGAAAAGAGATTGGAAAGATTAAAAGAAGTGAGTAAATTAAATGGAATTTACGTTCCCATTTTTTATGAGCAAAATGGTAAAAAAATTGTTCCAATTAATAATGTTCCTAAAATTATTCGAAGAAATATTATAGAAGATTTAGAGGAAGGTTTAATTCCAATTAAGAAAATTTTACCTAATGTAGAGAGTATCCATGATAGAGCCGTAGTTGAGATTAGTCGAGGATGTACAAGGGGTTGTAGATTTTGTCAAGCAGGATATATTTACAGGCCTGTTAGAGAAAGAAGTGCAAAGAATGTCATAAATTCTGCAATTAATATGATCGAAGAAACTGGTTATGAAGAAATTTCGTTACTTTCTTTATCAGCTATGGATCACAGCTCAATAGTTAAAATTGTAGAAGGTCTTTTGCCTTTTTCAAAACAATTTCGTGTATCTATTTCTGTTCCTTCTACAAGAGTTGATGCATTTAATGTTGAAATTGCATCGAATATTGCTTCAGTAAGAAAAACAGGTATAACTTTAGCACCAGAAGCGGGTTCACAACTAATGAGAAATAAAATTAATAAAAATATAAGTTTTGAAGAAATTTATGAAAGTGCTTTAAATGCAAGAAATGCTGGTTGGAATAGGATAAAGCTTTATTTTATGGTTGGCTTTCCTGATGAAAAAGAAAATGATATTCGTGAAATTGGTGAACTTCTTAAAGAAATAAAAAAATTAAGGTTTAAAAATATTACAGCGTCGATTAATTTGCTTGTCCCAAAACCACATAGCGCTTTTCAATTTGCTAAATTACAGTCTTATGAATATGTGGATTTTGTTAGCGAGGTTTTAAAACCATATAAAAAATATGCAAGAATAGATATAAGTGATGGTAAAAAAAGTTTTATAGAAGGAATTTTATCAAGAGGAGATAGAAAAATATTTGAAGTTCTTCTGAGAAAATATAAAAAGTCGTTTTTTGATGATTGGAACGAATTTTTCAGTTTTGAAGATTGGAATAATGCATTTTTGGAAAGTGGAATAAATTTAAAAGAATATCAAGGACCATATGATTTTAATTCAGATTTTCCATGGGATCATATTGATTCAGGAGTTACAAAAGCATATTTGTGGAGTGAATATCAAAAATACTTTAAAAGCGAAAGTTCTTTAGATTGTAGATGGAATAGTTGTACTTATTGCGGAGTATGTCAAATATATAAAGTTAAAAACATTGTGAAAAAATAGAATAAATGTTTGCTAAGTAAGTTTAATTGTGTTATAATACCTTTTGAAAAATGAAGCATGGAGGTGTAGAAATGGCAAAGGTTATGTTAATAATTCATTCAATTATTTCTGCTGCATTGATTTATTTATCTTTAAAACAAATGGGAAAATTTGCTGAACTTGGAGGAGCTTTTGGTTCAGGTGCTATGAATACTGTTTTTGGAAGAGAAAAAGGTCTTGACAAAGAAGGTAAAATTACTGTATTGTTTGGCGTATTGTTCTTTGTATCAAGTATTTTAACTTCTTTCTTTATTTCAAGATAAAGAATTTTTGGGGTGGTGTATTTGAGTTTTTTAGATCCAGAAAAACAATTGCAAATATTAAAAAGGAATGTTGTTGACCTTGTTTCAGAAAGTGAGCTCTTAGAAAAACTAAAAGAAAAAAGAGCTCTGAGAATAAAATTAGGTGTTGATCCTTCTAGACCAGATCTTCATTTAGGACATGCTGTTGTTTTAAGAAAATTAAAGGAATTCCAGGATTTAGGTCATCATGTTATTTTAATAATTGGTGATTTTACGGCTCGAATAGGTGATCCTTCCGGTAGAAATTCTACTCGCCCCATGCTTTCCGAAGAGGAAGTTAAAGCAAACGCCAAATCTTATGCTGAGCAGGCATTTAAAATTCTTGATAAAGAAAAAACAGAAATTAGATTTAACGATGAATGGCTCGGTAAAATGACTTTTGCAGATGTCATTTCTCTAGCCGGGAAATATACCGTTGCAAGAATGCTCGAAAGAGATGATTTTGCAAAAAGACTAAAAGAAGGTGTTCCAATTAGTATATCGGAATTTTTATATCCCCTTGCTCAGGCTTACGATTCAGTTGCAATTGAGGCAGATGTTGAATTAGGCGGCACAGATCAGCTATTTAATTTGCTTGTTGGAAGGAAAATTCAGGAAGAATATGGTCAAAAACCTCAAGTTGTAATTACAATGCCTATAATTGAAGGAACAGATGGAAAACTTAAAATGAGCAAAAGTTATGGTAATTATGTTGCTTTTAATGACGATCCTAACGAAATGTATGGTAAAATAATGTCGATTCCTGATAGTTTAATCACAAAATATATGAGATTACTTACAGATATTCCAGAAGAAGAAATAGAAAATTTTGAAAAAGAAATGTCTTGTGGTAAAATAAACCCTAGAGATGTTAAAATGAGATTAGCTCGTGAGATTGTTTCATTCTTCTATAATGAAGATTTAGCAAAAAAAGCTGAAGAAAACTTTATAAAAGTTTTTAGAAAAAAAGAGATTCCCGATGAAATGCCAGAGATTAGTTTGGCAGCTGGTGTTTATAATATAGTTGATTTAATAGAAAAATTAAAAATTTTACCAAGTAGAAGCGAAATTAAAAGAACAGTTATGCAAGGTGGAGTCTATTTCGACGGCCAAAGAGTTAGCAATTTTAAAGATAATGTAAAAATCGAAAATGAACATTTAATAAGGGTTGGCAAAAGAAAGTTTTATAAAATCAAGGCAAAAAGTTAAGAAAATTTGAAAAAACACTTGAAATGAGTTTACAAAAAATGATATAATAAAAATGTATGTGGATTTTTTAAGGGAACACAAATCAGGAAGGGAGGTATTTTGTATGAAAAAGTATTTTGTTATTATCATTGCTATTTTAGTTTCAGCATTTGCATTTGCCCAATTAAAGGACGTTCCAACAGATCATTGGGCATACGAATCAGTTGAGGCATTAGTTAATGCTGGTATAATTACAGGTTATCCTGATGGGACATTTAGGGGTGCATCAAGCGTTACTCGTTATGAGGCTGCTGTTTTACTTTCAAGACTTATGGAAAAGATTGAACTTGATTTAGGTGAAGTAATTAAGAACAGATACTTAAATTCCTTGAAACTTATAAACACAAATAAAGATCAAATTAGTTCGCTTTATAAGGTAGTAAAGGGAAACTCAGACAAATTGGATGAATTAAATGCAAAGCTTGAAGAATTTTCAAAAACATTAGCAATGGTTGAAAGCTTAAAAGTAACAGTTGATGTACATGAAGGAGATATCACAGCACTTTATGATATTTCTGGAAAATTAAAGAAAGATCTTGGTAAAGTTAACCTTTCCATTGAAGCATTAGAAAAATCATTAAACGATTCTTTAGCCAATGTTAATGGACAAATTGAATTCTTGTATAAAAAGATTAACCTTTCTGAAGAAAACGTAAAAGCTTATGCTGATGAAAAAGTAAATGAATTAAAAGGAAAGGTATTGAATATTGAATCTACAGTAAATGATGGTTTACCAGTATTAAGAGACCTTGTTTACCAAAATTCAACAAATATAAAGAACTTAGAAGTTAAACTCATGAAGTATATAAATGTAAAAGTAAACAGTATAAGCAAAAACATAGATGAAGTTAAAGAAATGGCTGAATTTAATGTTGATACATTAAATGGTTTAGCTATGAAACTTGGAGAATTTGAATATTCATTAAGAAAGAGAATTGAAAATGTTGAAAAGGATGTTGAAGGAATCAACGCTAATATAGAAACAAAGGCTGATAAAGAAGAAGTTGAAGCATTAGCAAATGAAGTAAATTCAGTAAAGACAAAATCAACATTTGGATTGTTACTTGGAGTAACAGGTGTAGGATTATCAATAGTTGCTTTATTAAAAGCGTTTGGTATAATATAAAATAAAATCAACTTTATTAAAAAGAGGGAGGTATTAGTATGAAGAAATTATTAGCAGTAGTTTTAGCATTGTTTGTTTTTTCGGCATTGTTTGCTGTTACTGCAACACCCGAAGTAAGTTGGTCAGGTTCGGCATATTTTACATTGGGTGTTGACGAAAAAGGTATTGACGTTGATGGAGGTTTAAGTGACTTTAGTTTGTCTGTATCACCAACAGGAGATACACAAATGGGTGTAAGCTTTTGGTTTGATTTTATAGCAGGCACATCGGGCTTTAACAGTTTAACATTTGAAAATGATTACTTTGGACTTAAGTATGCTCCAGGAGCAGTAGGATTCAACAAATTCTTTGGTGGATTAACTGATACAAATTCAGATGGTGTACCTGATACACCAGTTGTTCCAGCAACAGATTACGTTGATGTAAACGTAAAAGCTGTTGAAGGTTTAGAAGTAGTTTTCATGGATGTTGTACCAGAAGTTGATTACACCACCGGTGATGCAACAGGACATGCATGGTTTGATGATTTTCTTGGTGTAAAATATAGTGTAGCTGGTGTAAACCTTGCAGCAGCAGTATATGATGCAGAAGGAACCGATCCTTCAACAAACACTTTGGAATTTGGTGTTTATGCCGATACAAGTTTAGAACTTGATTTTGGTACAGTAGCACTTGAAGGTGTTGTAGCAATGGCAGCATCTCCAGTATATGGTGTAAAAGAAGGATTTACTGGAACTTTTGATTTCGTAACATTAACACAAAACTTCAAATGGTTTGAAAATGTTAATTTACTTACCTACAAAGGTGACGATGCAACAACAGGTAAATCATTTGATGTTACAGTTTCAGCAGATTATAATGTAACAGATGAAGTTTCTGTAAACGGAAGCTTAGGATTTGTAATTTCTGATCTTACAGCAGCAACTAACTTTACAGTTCCAGTTAGCTTTGGTGTTGAATATGCAAATAGCTTTAGCGCAGGAATGTCAGTTTCATGGGCAGATGTTGTTGGAGCAGCAACAGCAATTGAAGCAGAAGTACATGCAGGTTATGAAGCTGATATGTTCAATCTTGGTTTAAGTGCAGTATGGGCTGACCTTGTTGGAGCACCATCAGCAATCGAACTTGATTTAACAGCTGATTTTGCAGTTGATATGGTTGAAGGTTCAGCTGAACTTTACTGGGAAGATGTTTCAAATGCAACAGACGTTGTAGCAACATTAGACGTATCAGTAACACCACTTGAAGAATTAGTATTAACTGGTGCAGTTAAATATGCAGGTGGAGTATTTGGATACAATGCAGGACTTACCTACACAATTGATGCAAATACAACATTTAGTGCATTCTACGGAACACTTTATGATAAAGATGGAGATGGAGCACTCGATATCAATGATACAGATGCACAATGGTACCTCAAACTTGCATGGAGTACAAGCTTCTAATATTGAAATAATAAAATTTAAATTAACCCCGCCTTATGGCGGGGTTTTATTTTGTAAACAAAAGATATAATATTTGAAACATAAATGGTGTAAAATAAATGTGAATATAAGAACATGGGAGGTGTTTAAAAATGTACAACGAAATTATTGATATTAGAGCTAGAGAAGTTCTAGATTCCCGCGGTAATCCTACTGTTGAAGTTGAAGTTATGCTAGAAGATGGAAGTATTGGAAGATCTATTGTTCCTTCCGGCGCTTCTACAGGTAAATTTGAAGCTTTAGAATTAAGAGATGGTGATAAATCGAGATATCTTGGAAAAGGTGTCTTAAACGCTGTTAAAAATGTTAATGAAGTATTAGCCCCAAGATTAATTGGTCTTAATGCATACGACCAGGTTTTGCTTGATAAAACGATGCTTGAAATTGATGGTACTGAAAACAAAAGCAACGTTGGTGCCAATGCGATTCTTGGAATTTCGATGGCAGTAGCTAGAGCTGCTGCAGCATCACTTGATTTACCATTGTACAAGTATTTAGGAGGAGTGAATGCAAAAGTTCTTCCTGTGCCATTTATGAATGTAATAAATGGAGGAGCTCATGCAGACAATAACTTAGATATTCAAGAATTTATGATTGTTCCAGCAGGAGCACCAAGTTTTAAAGAAGCTTTAAGGTATGGAGCCGAAACATTCCATGCTTTAAAGAAAATATTAAAAGAATCAGGACACGTAACAGCAGTAGGAGATGAAGGGGGATTTGCTCCTAATTTAAAGAATAATGAAGAGGCAATTCAAGTTTTAATTCAAGCTATAAAAAATGCTGGATATGAACCTGGAAAAGATATTTTTATAGCTCTTGATGTTGCCGCAAGCGAATTTTATAATGAAGAAACGGGCAAATATCATATTGATGGTACTGATAAATCAGCTGATGAGTTAATAGAATACTATGAATCTTTAATTAATAAATATCCTATAATTTCAATTGAAGATCCATTTGATCAAGAAGATTGGGAAGCTTATTCTAAGTTTAATTCAAAAGTAGGAAATAAAATACAAATAGTTGGTGATGATTTATACGTTACAAACGTCAAAAGACTTCAAAAAGGAATTGAATTGAAAGCTTCAAATTCAATTTTAATTAAACTCAATCAAATAGGTTCTGTTACTGAAACGCTTAATGCTATTGAAATGGCAAAAACAAATAATATGACAAATGTTATTTCACACAGATCTGGAGAAACTGAAGATACATTCATAGCTGATCTTGCTGTCGCAACAAATGCAGGTATGATTAAGACGGGTTCACTTTCAAGAAGTGAAAGAATAGCCAAGTACAATCAACTTTTAAGAATTGAGGAAGAGCTTGGCGAAGTTGCAGAATATAAAGGTCTTGATGCATTTTACTCAATTAGAAAATAAAATTATACAGATAAAAAAACTGCCCCCATTTTAAGAAATAGGGGGCAGTTTTCTATATTATATCCTTATAAATTCCTTACAGCATCAAATTTTTCCTGGTCAGCTACATGTAAATAAATGCTTGTAGTACTAAGATTTGTATGGCCTAAAAGCTCTTGAACAACTTTGATATTTACACCTCTTCTGATTAAGTGGGTGGCATATGAATGACGTAAGGTATGAGGATGTACATCTTTTTTAATATTTGCCCGCTTAACACCTTCTTTTACCCATCTAAACACAGTTGAAGGATGAACATGTTTTTTACCATTTTCAAAAACATAAATTTTGGGTTCAAAAGTTTCTATATATTTTTTTAATAGAGGTACTACTCTTTCTGGTAGTGGAACAAGTCTATCCTTTCTTCCTTTTCCCATTTCAACTCTTAAGAATGGGGGTAAAAAAGAAATATCAGAAACTCTCATATTACATAATTCACTTATTCTAAGACCTCCAAAATAAAGTAAAGAAATAGCAGTTTTTTGTTTTAATTCATTTTCTTCATTAAATGATTCAATTAGATTTTTAACCTCATCTTCGGTTAAAAAATCCGGAATTTTTCTTCTGATACGTGGATGTTTAATTCTTTCCATTGGATTTGAAGAAATATTGCCAGATAATTCAAGATAATTAAAGAAAGTAGAAAGGCTAGAAATATATCTAGAGATAGTAGTTTCCCTAGGATTAATACCTATTAATTCTCCTTTAGATAAAGCTTTCAAAAATTCTTCAATATCTTTTCTTGAAATATTTTTGACATCTTTTTTCAAAAATTGAAGTAACTTTCTTACATCCTTTAAGTATGCTTTAACAGTATTTTCTGAATGCCTTCTTACATGTTCAAGATATTCTTTGAAACTGTCAAGAATTTCTTCCATGTTATTCCTCCAATAAAATTTTTTTTAGGTATTTTCCTGTTAAAGACCTTTTAGATTTTATTATTTCTTCTGGCGTTCCTTTTGCAACAATAAATCCACCATCATCTCCACCTACTGGGCCAAGATCTATGATATAATCTGCGCTTTTAATAACATCAAGATTATGTTCAATAACAATAACAGTGTTTCCTTTATCAACTAATCTGTTTAATACATCGATAAGTTTTTTAACGTCTTCAAAGTGCAAACCAACTGTGGGTTCATCTAATATATATAAAGTATTACCTGTTGAGCGTTTTTTCAATTCAGAAGCTAATTTAACACGTTGAGCTTCTCCACCAGATAAAGTTGTTGCAGGTTGTCCAAGTTTAATGTAGCCTAAACCAACGTCTGATAAAACTTTAAGTGTATTATAGATTGAGGGTATATTTTTGAAAAATTCAAGAGCCTCATCTACTGTCATTTCTAATATATCAGAAATATTCTTATTTTTGTATGTAACTTCTAAAGTTTCACTATTAAATCTTTTGCCTTTACAAACCTCACATTCTACATAGACATCTGGTAAAAATAACATTTCAACTTTAATAATCCCTTGCCCTTTACAGTGTTCACATCTACCACCTTTTACATTAAAACTAAATCTTCCAGGAGTATATCCTCTAGCTTTAGCTTCGGGAGTCATAGCAAAAAGTTTTCTAATTTCATCAAAGACCTTTGTATAGGTAGCTGGGTTACTTCTAGGTGTTCTTCCTATTGGAGACTGATCTATTGCAATAACTTTATCAATGAATTCCAATCCTTCAATACTATCATATTCACCTTCAACTAAATGAGACTTGTGAAATTTATTCATTAAAGCTGGATATAAAGTATCTATTACAAGTGAACTTTTTCCGGAACCAGATACACCAGTGATACAAATAAAAGTACCTAATGGAAATTCAACATTCAAATTTTTTAAATTATTGTGTCTAGCTCCTTTGATTGTTAAAAATTTTCCATTACCTTTTCTTCTAGATTTTGGAACTGGAATTTTTTTAATGCCTTTTAAATATTGAGCAGTAATTGATTTATCAAGTACTTTGTCAATTTCATTAACAGGGCCTTGATAAATTACTTTACCACCATTTACACCAGCTGCAGGGCCTATATCAATTATATAATCAGCATTTCTAATAACTTCTTCATCATGTTCAACTACAATAACTGTGTTTCCAAGATCTCTTAGTTTTTTAAGAGTTTTTATTAGTCTATCATTGTCACTTTGGTGTAGTCCAATAGTTGGTTCATCTAAAACATATGTAACACCTGTTAGTCCTGAACCAATTTGTGTTGCAAGACGAATCCTTTGAGCTTCGCCACCAGATAATGTTTTAACGGTTCTTGAAAGTGTTAGATATCCTAAGCCAACTTCATTTAAAAATTGTAATCTCTTTTCTAATTCCTCAAGTAATTCTTTAACAATTTCTAATTTTTTTGACGAAAGTGTTGTTTTTAAGTTTTTTACAAATTCCAATTCTTTTGAAATTGGCAAATTTGTAAATTCCATTATATTCAAACCTTCAATTTTAACAGCTAAGGCTTCTTTTCGGAGTCTTTGCCCCCCACATTCATGACATTGTTTTTCGACGAAAAACTTATCAACTAGCCATTGTCTTGTGTCTTCTGAAGTATATTCATCATATCTTTGGCGCAAGATTTCGACTAGACCATCGAAATAAGAAGTTCCATAAAGAATAGCCTCTTGTGTTTCTTCTGGAAGCTCTTTAAAAGGAGTATTGAAATCGCCACCATATTGATTGATTATTCTTGCAATTCTCCTTGGTATCCATCCATTTTCTTTATGACCAATATTTATTGCTTCAAGAACGGGTTTATCATAATCAATAACTTTCTTTTCGTCTACTTCAAGAGTAAAACCTAATCCATGGCATCTTGGACAAGCACCATAAGGGCTGTTGAATGAAAATAGCTTAGGATTTATTTCAGGCATGGAAATTCCACAAACAGGGCACATCATTTTTTCAGAATAAAATTTAATTTCATTATTATCAATATCTTTTATAATAACAAAACCGTTTCCTTCTTTGAGAGCAAGTTCAACTGAATCAAATATTCTATGTTTTATTTCTTCATCTTCATTGAGAATTAATCTGTCAATAACAAGATTTATGTTGTGTCTGACGTTTTTATTTAATTCTGGCACTTCTTCTAATCTGTATGTTTGTCCATCAATTTCTATTCTTAGATATCCTTTTTTTAAGAATTTCTCAAAAACATCCTTGAATGTTCCCTTTTTTTCTGTAGCTATTGGAGCTTCTATGTATATTTTTTTGCCTTTAAATTGTTCAAAAATATCACTTACAATTTCATCTATGCTTTTCGATTCTAATGGTCTACCACATTTATAGCAATATGGGGTGCCAATCTGAGCATATAAGACTCTCAAATAATCATATATTTCAGTTACAGTACCAATAGTGGATCTTGGGTTATGAGAAACACTTTTTTGATCAATTGCAATTGAAGGTGATAACCCTTCTATACTTTCAACATCAGGTTTTTTTAGTTCACCTATAAATTGACGCGCATATGAAGAAAGACTTTCAAGGTATCTTCTTTGGCCTTCGACGTATATTGTATCAAGAGCAAGAGAGCTTTTTCCAGAGCCTGACATACCAGTAATTACTGTTAAAGTATTTTTAGGGATTTTAACAGTTATATTTTTTAAATTATGAACTTTTGCACCTTTTACCACTATATAACTCATACTATTCTCCCTTTATATATATATTTGTTTACTTTTAAATATTCAATTATAATTTTAACACTTTCTTCTATATTGTGAATAGAGGTATCAATTTCTATATTTGGTTTTTCAGGAGGAACAAATATTTTATTAACAAAGTCAATAAAGTCATTTGAAGTCGTCGATCTAGATTTTCTAGTTAATTCATGGCATTTTAGATAGACTTCTATAAAAGGGACAGGGGAATTTTGTTTGATCTTTTCCCTTTCTTCTCTTATTGGTGAAACACTAGGGACAATGGGAATGATACCAGCATCTGCTAAGATATAAGAAATAATGCCAAGTCGTCTTATTCTTTCCCTAATAAATAAAGTATTAAATCCTATATCATTGAATAAATTCATTATGAATTTTCCTTCTAAGACGTATGATTTAGTTTCGATTGCATCAAAATATTTTTTCAATTCTTTAGCAATTGTCGATTTGCCAGTTTTACTCTTTCCAGTAATCCAAATAATAAAATTATTCATTATTAACAATTTCCTCCAATTTTGTAGTCCCTTCTTCAATTGAAATAGAGCCATTTATAATCAAAATTAATATATCTTTTATATTTTTATGGAATTTAACATACCTTTCATCGTAGGGAATAGGTTGAGCAATCTTGGATGTATATATAAAAGTATCTCTAAAGGGAATACTTTCAGAGATATAATTATCAAAAAATTTAACGTATTTTTTAGAGAACTCTTCTTCGAATAGAGGATTTTTTAAGAAGGTTGATAACCACATTGTAAACTCTAAGCTCCCATCTTTAGTAGTAGCAAATCCTTTATAATCTTTAAAAGGTATCATAGGTTTTGGAAGCGGTAAAATTCTAATATTATCCATTTTTTCTAAAATTTTGGGTAATAAAAAGGAACCTTGGAATAAAAATCCCACTTTACCATCCATAAATGCCGCTAATTGAGCATCTCTATTAAGAAAACTAAAGTCAAAAAAGTCTTTATTATACCATTTCATAATTAGTTGAATTGCTTTTTTAGTAGAATCATCAGTTAAAATGAAATTATTATTTATAAGAGGAATTTTTCCATATCCCATCAAAAAAGTAGAAAACCAATAAGCACTAATAGGATTTATGGCAACAGGTTTTATATTGTTTTTAATCAATGAATTACAGATGCTTTCAAATTCATCAATTGTCCATTCAAGTTTATTCAAATTAACAAGATCAGCATTAACATAGACTACTTGTGTATCGTAATAAAAAGGTATAAATGAATTATCTTTTAAAATTCCCAATTCCTTATATGTTGGGAAATCAAAAGCGCTGACCATAACAACATCAGGTAGTTTAAGTCCGGATTTGCTCATAGTTACAAGTTTTGTCGAGATTTTTGGCATTTCTAATATTTTTAATGAAACATTAAACAATTTAGAATAGTTTTCTAAATAATTTTTTATAAAATCAGTACCTTCCCAAGAAATCCATACCTCTCTTTCTTTGTTATTTAGTAAATCTGCAACAATTTCAATGTTTTTGACCATAGAACCCTTATATTTAATCGCTCCATTTGAATTTTCAAAAACGTCATATTTATCTGCTAAATACGTTCCAGACTCGGTAATAACTTTAATATAAGAAATATTTTGAAAGGGAGGAATGATTTCAATTGCAGCAAACTTTTCTTTGTTAAGTGAAATATTATAGGGGATTTTGTTAATGATTACTTGAAAAGCGAATGTTAACATAGAAAACATAATTACTAAAATTATAAGTTTTTTTCTCACTTTCAACACCTCCTATAGATCTTTTAGATATGAGAAGTTAACAAACTTTCTAAGTATAAAAATTATAACTAATAATATGAGTAAATTTAAAATGGAACCTGCTGAAAAATAATTCCATTCAGGATAATGATTGCTTATGGTTCCTACATAATTAAACAATTTTATACTTATAGGGTACTTTGCTTCATCAAATAACAGTATTAATGGAGAAATAAAAGCATTGAAACTTGCCAAAAAACCTAAAAGAAAAATAGAAATCATTATAGGAATACTGTTAGGAATAAGGATTTTCCAGAAAAAGATATTACTTGAAACTCCATCAAGTTTAGACAAGTAAAACAAATCTCTTGGAAACTCTTTATAAAATGAAAAAAACAATAGAGTTCCCAAAGGAAGCTCTCTAGAAACAGAGAGAAGTATGATAGAAGTTAAAGTATTTAAAAGATGAACTTTTGCCATTAAGAAAAAGATAAATACAAGTAAATGTATACCAGTAATTATTTTTAAAGAATTCAGAAATGAAATAAATTTTTCGCCATTTTTGTAATTAGAGAGTTTAAAGGCAAATATTGAAGATAAAAAAGTTGTAAAAAAGCCTGTGAAAACAGCAATAAATAGAGAGTTTTTAATTGCAGTTAAAAAATTATCAGAAATAATGTATCTAAAGTTATTTAATGTAAAATTACCTTTTAAAAAAATATTAGTAGAATCTGAAAAAGAAAGATGTAAGATAGAATATAATATTACAATAATTGAGAAAATCCAAAGAATTATTAAAATTACTTCAAAATAAGAAAGTAAATTTAATCTTATTAAGGAAATGGTTTTTTTTGTAGTTTTAATTTGTTTGTTTTTTAATTTGTACCAGACGAAAATCAGAAAGGAAATAAAGAAAATTGTTAATGTAGAAATTGCTCCTAATTCATTTATATTAATTTCGGAATTAAAAAATTTGTAGATTAATACCTCAAGATTTGTAGTTGAACCGATTATTCCTTTAGCTGTGAGGCCAAATTTAGTAGGAGCACCTCCTTCAGTGAGAAGCCAAGGTGTTTGGAAATCTTTAAATGCGTTAATAAAATTTAAAAGAAGAATTGAGTAAAATTCATTTTTGATATTTGGAAAAACAATTTTCAAATAGTAAATGGTGAAATTGTTTGATTCTAACGAAAAAGCTTCAAAGTACTTTTTGTTGATTTTTTCGACTACAGAGTATATAAAAAATGCAGAAAACGGGATTAAAAACCAACTAGAGACTAAGGATGCAGAAAAAAAAGTGTGAAAAGGGTTTGAATAGAGATTAATAAATTTGGTATTCTCTAGCATTGCCCTCCAAATTGGGATTCCAATGTATGGTGGAATTATCCAAACGACTGCAAGAAGAAACGTAATTGTTTTGTACTTTTTCATCCATTTTGCCAAGAAAAAAGATACAAAGGTACTAATCAATGTAACCGTTAAAGAATAGGCAAAAGAAATAAAAAGGCTTTGATAAAAATATGAAGCCTTTAATGTTTGGTATAACAAACCAAACGAAATGCCGTTATTGCTTATGAACGCTGATAAAATAGCATATATCGCCGGGAAAATAGTAAAAATGAGAATAAAAACAAATACGAGTGTTATTATCAATATATCCATCATATAATATTTTACCATTTAAAGGGAATTTGAAAAAATAAAATTAAGGAAAGGAAGATAATGAAGAGAAGTAATTAAAAGTTCAAATTTCGGACATATTTTCAAGATGTTCTATTTGCTTTTTTAGAATACTAGCTAATTCATAATTTTCATTTTTTAGAGCTTTTTTAAGCCGTTGTTTTAAAAAAAAGATTTGTCTATTATTAATTTCTTTAATCATTCTTGCTTTGGTAAGTTCATCACTTTTAAAAAGGACAGTCTGTATAGCAAGAGGCATCAAGGTTAATATTTCTAAATTATTAGTAATAAGGTTTTTAGGATTATATTTAGTTTTTATTTCTTCAGCAAAAGTAATATGAGCAGATAACAGTTCAACACCGGCACCAACATAATTAGAAACATCATATTTAATGGTTTCTAATAAACATTTTTTACATAATGATATATGTTTTTCTACACCGTCAATATGGACTTTATAAAAACGTTCTCCTAATTTTCCGCATCTAGAACACTTCATTTCGACACCTCTAAAGAATTATACTTGCTCATTGCTTTTTCTATACCTTCAGTCAAAATACATTCCAATGCTTCCTTTGTCAAATTAAGAACCTTATCTAAAATCTCTAATTCTTCATTGGAAAACTCAGATAGAACAAAGTCAGCTAAACCAATTCCTTCAGGTTTTGGACCAATTCCAATTCTTATTCTAGGAAATTGATTGCCAATGAAAGAAATAATTGACTTTAGACCATTATGTCCTCCATCAGAGCCATTTTTTCGAATTCTAATCTTTCCTAAAGGAATACTTACATCGTCGTATACAACAATTATATCATCAAAATTTTCAATTTTAATAAAATTAAAAATTTCCCCGCTCAAGTTCATGTATGTTAAAGGTTTTACAAGTAAAACATCGACATTTTCAATTTTCATTTTTGCTTCTTCAAAGTTATATTTTTTCTTCCAATTTGAAGCCAATCTATCAAGAAACATAAAACCCACGTTATGCCTTGTAAAGGCATAACGTGGGCCAGGATTTCCAAGTCCAATTACAAGTGTTATATTATTCTTCCTCCTTTTTACCTTTTTCAATTACTTCAGGTTCTACATTTTCTTCTTCAGTTTCAACTTCTTCTTCGACTTCTAAGCCTCTTGGAGCAGCTACTGTAACAATTGGTTCATCTTCTGGAATTTCAGGAGTCATACCTTCTGGAAGCTTTAAGTCTCCAACATGTATTGATTGACCTAAATCAAGATTTGAAACATCAATTTCAAGTTTTTCAACTACAGCTGAAGGAAGAGTTTCAACAGGTAGTTCATGGTGGATAATTTCAAGAATGCCACCTTTTTCAACACCAATTGGTTTTCCCACAATTTCAATAGGAATGTTGATAGACATTTTATGTCCTTTTTCAGGAACATAAAAGTCAATATGTTTTACATCGTCAGTTAGCTTGTCGTATTGTACATTTTTGATGAAAACATCATGAGAAAATAATTCTTTACCGTTTTCATCTTTTACTGTTAGCTTAATAACACTTGATTCTGTAACTTCATGAAGAAGCTTAATCAAATCAGTTTTTTTAATTGAAATAGAAAGTGGTTCTACATCTGGACCATATACTACACCAGGTACAAAACCTTGCTTTCTAAGTCTTCTCACTGCTCTCTTCTTGCCTACAATAGACCTACTAAGGCATTCAAGCCTGTGTTCCATAATTTAACCTCCTTTTTTTTATTTTATGGGTTTTATTATTGTCTAAATAAGATACTTACAGAAAGATTCTTTCTAACTCTCATAATAGCTTCACCAAGAAGTGGTGCTAATGAAACAACTTTAAATTTTTCTGGTAAGTTTTCTTTATAAATCGAGTCAGATATATAAATTTTTTCAATAACAGATTCATTTATTCTTTCTACAGCATTATCTGAAAGTACAGGATGAGTTATACATGCTATAACTCTTTTTGCACCTTTTTCAATTAAAGCACTAGCGGAACTAACTAATGATCTAGCGGTATCAACAATATCGTCAACAATTATAGCTGTTTTTCCTTCAACATCTCCTATAACGTTTAGAATTTCAGCTACATTATCTTTCGGTCTTCTTTTATCTAGTATTGCAAGTGGTCCGCCTAGCTTTTCGGCAAATTGTCTTGCTCTTTTTACTCCACCAACATCAGGTGAAACAATCACAAAATCATCTTCGATTATTTTATCCTCTTTTAATATTTTAGTAAATATTGGGAAAGAAAGTAAATTGTCAAGGGGAATATCGAAAAATCCTTGGATTTGTTCAGAATGTAAATCGACAGTCATAACTCTTGTTGCACCAGCTACAGTCAATAAATTTGCAACAAGTTTTGCAGTAATCGGGTCTCTTCCTTTAGCTTTTCTATCTTGTCTTGCATAACCATAATAAGGGATTACAACAGCAATACTATTAGCTGATGCTCTTTTTAATGCGTCTATCATTATTAACAATTCCATCAAATTTTCATTAACTGGGGGGCAAGTAGGTTGAATAATAAATGTATCATGCCCTCTAACAGTTTCACCAATCTTAACGTTTATTTCACCATCAGCAAACCTACCTATCTCACAATCAGAAAGCCTAAGGCCTATATAATCAGCTACTTTCATTGCTAATTGTTTATTAGCATTACCTGAGAATATTTTCATTTCATTTTTTGTTATTTGCATTTTTACTTTCCTCCCTTTTTATTTTAACCCAATTTTCTTTAATAATTTGTCTTGCCCTTCCAAGTGCCAGGGAATCATCCGGGACATCTTCAGTTATAACTGAACCTGCTCCAATAAGTGAATTCTTTCCAATTTTAATTGGAGCTACTAGTGAACTGTTACTTCCGATAAATGAGTTATCATCAATAAAAGTAGGATGTTTATTTTTACCATCATAGTTACAAGTAATTGTACCAGCACCGACATTTACGTTTTTTCCAATTGTTGCATCACCTAAATATGTTAAGTGTTGTGCTTTGCTATTTTCACCCACAGTTGTCTTTTTGACTTCAACAAAATTTCCAATTTTTACTTTTGTTTTTAAATGAGTTCCTTCTCTTAACCTAGAAAATGGTCCAACAGAAACATCATCATCTATATAAGCTTTTTCAACTTCAGAACGAATTACTTTTACATTATTTCCTATTTTTGAATCTTTAATGTGTGTCATTGGACCTATTTCACAATCTTCACCAATAATAGTATTACCTTCTATAATAGTAAATGGGTAAATAACAGTATCTTTTCCAATTACAACACTAGGGTCAATAAAAGTAGAATCTGGATCTATGATCCTTACACCTTCGTACATTAATTTTGTATTTATTCTTTTTCTTATTTCTTTTTCGACTTTTGCAAGTTGAACTCTGTCATTAATACCAGTTACTTCAATAAAATCATCTACCATTATTGTAGAAACTTTATTTGCAAATGATATTACATCAGTTAAATAATACTCTCCTTGCGCATTTTTGTTGTTAAGATTATCTAAATTTTTCTTTATAAAATTTCCATTAAAAACATAAATACCTGTATTTATCTCTTTAATTTTTCTAATATTTTCATCAGCATCTTTTTCTTCAACGATTCTAATTTTTCCATTTTTTTCTTTTAATATCCTTCCATATCCTGAAGGATTTTCTAAAATAGCAGTTAAAATTGTCACTTCATTATTTTTATTTTTGTGCTCGTCAATGAGTTTTTCTAAAGTATTTTTACTTATAAAAGGAACATCACCATATAAAATAAGCAGGTCATCATTTTCATCTATAAAATTTTTTGCGCACATAACAGCATGTCCAGTTCCAAGCTGTTCATTTTGTATAAAAATATCCACATCATCAGGTAAGAAATTTTGTACAATTTCTGCTTTATATCCTAAAATGACTCCTACTTTTCCAAAATTTTTTGCTGTTTCAACAACCCAACTTATCATTGGTTTTCCTAAGATTTTATGAACTACTTTAGGATATTTAGATTTCATCCTTTTTCCTAGTCCTGCTGCTAAGATCAATATTTTCAACATTATTCCCCCTTTTTTTAAGTTCTCTGATAAAAATAGGGATTATTAGGAAACCAAATAAATATCCCAAAGTACCATATTTTATTGAACCTATAAACGAAATGCCTAATCCAAGTAAAGTAAAAAAAGGAATACTCCAAATTGTTTTTTTAAATAAATCATATAAAATTGAAGTTAATGAAGCGTAAAAAAGTATATTTAAACCTTTTGGTTCATAACCTCTGAGTTTTGAAAATAATGCAAGTGCCATCATTAAAATAAAAGTTAAGCTTAAAAAATTTTGTATTTTAATATTTTCCCTTATTAAATAGTATACACCAATTAAAATTAAAAATAAATATATAAAAGATTTAGTTAACACATATAGAACTATGGAAGAGGCAATAGATAGTAATAAAAAACTCATTAAAAAACACCTCCAAATAATGAAAGGGCCCCTAAAGGGCCCTTAAAGTAAGAACTTTTTATTTTCTATTTTTTATTGTTGCTTGTGCAGCAGCTATTCTTGCTACAGGAACTCTGTATGGTGAACAACTTACATAATCTAATCCAGCTGCGTCAAAGAAGAGTATAGATCTTGGGTCTCCACCATGTTCTCCACAGACTCCCACTTTTAGATCTTTTCTTGCATTTTTACCCTTTTCTGTTCCCATCTTAACTAATTGTCCAACGCCTTCCCAGTCTAAACTCTTAAATGGATCATGTTCAAGAATACCTTTTTCTAAGTATTCAGGTAAGAATTTTCCAACATCATCACGGCTAAATCCAAATGTCATTTGTGTTAAGTCGTTAGTACCAAAGCTGAAGAATTCAGCTTCTTGTGCAATTTGATCGGCTGTTAGAGCAGCTCTTGGGATTTCAATCATTGTACCAACTTTATAAGTAAGTTCAACACCTGATTCTTTTATGAGAGCATCTGCGGTTTCTGTTACAACCTTTTTAACGTACTTTAATTCGTTTAAATGACCAACCAATGGAATCATAATTTCAGGTATTACATCAATTCCTTCTTCTTTTTTGAGTTCAATAGCAGCTCCAATGATTGCTTTTGTTTGCATTACTGCAATTTCTGGATATGTAATTGTGAGCCTACATCCTCTGTGTCCAAGCATTGGGTTTAATTCGTGAAGTTGTTCAACAACAGATTTTAATTCTTCAACTGTAATTCCAATTTGTTCAGCAACTTCTTTCATTTGTTCTTCGTCGTTTGGTAAAAATTCATGTAGAGGAGGATCTATTAACCTTATAGTTACAGGTAATCCTTTCATTGTTCTAAATAAACCTTTGAAGTCTTCTTTTTGAAGTGGTAGCAATTCTTCAAGAGCAGCTTCTCTTTGTTCTTTAGTCTTTGCAACTATCATTCTTCTAACTTTAGGGATTCTGTCTTTTTCAAAGAACATGTGTTCTGTTCTACAAAGTCCAATACCTTCTGCTCCAAAATCTCTAGCTACTTTAGCATCTCTTGGAACGTCAGCATTTGTTCTAACTCCAAGTCTTCTGATTTCATCTGCCCAAGAAAGTAATTCCGCCACAGGTCCTTCAAGTCCTTGAGGTTTAACAGTTGTTATTTTTCCAAGATAGACATTTCCTGTTGTTCCATCAATTGAAATCCAATCTCCTTCTTTAACAACTACATCGCCAACTCTAAACTCTAAAGCGTTTTCGTCAACAAGAATTTCTTCAGCACCAACTACAGCTGGTTTACCCATTCCTCTTGCGACAACAGCAGCGTGTGAAGTCATACCTCCTCTTGCAGTTAAAATTCCTTCGGCTGCATTCATACCACCAACATCTTCAGGGCTAGTTTCAGGTCTAACAAGAATAACTTTTTCACCTTGTTTTGCCATTTCTTCAGCTTTACTTGCATCAAAGTATACTCTTCCAGTAGCAGCTCCTGGAGATGCAGGAAGACCTTTAGCAATAACTTTGGAATTTTTAAGTTCATTTTCATCAAATTTTGCGTGAAGTACTCTTTCAACATCTTCAGGTTTTACTCTCATTATAGCTGTTTCTTTATCAATAAGACCTTCGTGTACAAGATCAACTGCTATTTTAATTGCTGCTTGACTAGTTCTTTTACCATTTCTTGTTTGAAGAATATAAAGTTTACCTTTTTCGATTGTAAATTCAATATCTTGCATATCTCTATAATGTTTTTCGAGTCTATCCATTATTTCAAGAAGTTCAAAATAAACTTTTTCGTTTATTTTCTTAAGCTCTTCTAGAGGTACAGGGGTTCTAATTCCAGCAACAACGTCTTCACCTTGAGCATTTTGTAAGAATTCCCCGTATGGTTTCTTTTCACCAGTATTTGGATCTCTAGTGAAACATACTCCTGTTCCACAATCATCACCCATGTTACCAAATACCATTGTAACTATATTAACAGCAGTACCAAGAAGTTCTCCTTCTTTAATATTGTTAATTTGTCTGTATTTAATAGCTCTTTCATTCATCCATGAGCCAAAGACAGCGTCAATTGCAGCCCAAAGTTGTTTGTAAGTGTCTTGTGGGAATTCTTTTCCATATTTTTCATAAATTTTCTTGTAGTCTTCAACTAATGCTTTAAGATCGTTTGCATCAAGTTCAACATCTAATTTGACACCTTTTGCTTCTTTTCTTGCTTCTAAAGCTTTTTCAAATTCTGCGTGTGGAATACCAAGAGCAGTATCTCCAAACATTTGTAAAAATCTTCTGTAAGCATCATAAGCAAATCTTTCGTTATTTGTTAATTTTGCTAAACCTTTTACAGTTTCATCGTTTAAACCAAGATTTAAGATTGTATCCATCATACCTGGCATTGAAACTGCTGCACCAGATCTGACGGAGACTAATAAGGGTCTTTCAGGATCTCCCAATCTTTTACCTGTTACTTCTTCTAATCTTTTCAAAGCCTCGTCTACTTGTTGTTTTAAATCTTCTGGATAAGTTTTTCCGTGATCATAATAATATTTACAAACTTCAGTAGAAATAGTGAAACCAGGCGGAACTGGAATTCCCAAATTTGTCATTTCTGCAAGATTTGCACCTTTTCCGCCAAGAATATCTTTCATATCAGCTCTTCCTTCAGCTTTACCATTAGCGAAAAAGTATACCCATTTCTTTGACATTTTTACACCTCCTTGACTATTTTAAGTCTAATGTAATTTTAACATATAAAAATGTCAATAACGGTTAATAATTGATAATTCTATTTTTCTGTTTTGTAAAGAAAAATAAAACAAAAAATATAATTTGAAATAATCAAAGTTAAATTTTAATATGGTATAATTCTAATGCTAACAAAGTTAAATAATGTTAAAATTTTTATGGGGGTTAAATAATGCAGAAAGAAGAATTAATGAAAATTGTGGTGGAAAGAATCAAAAATTGTAAAGCATGTCCATTGCACAAGGAAAGGACAAATGTTGTACCTGGTGAAGGAAGTTTGGATACACCTATTATGTTTGTTGGTGAAGGTCCAGGCGAGGAAGAAGATTTAAGTGGCAGACCTTTTGTAGGTCGCGCAGGGCAGTTATTAACAAAAATTTTAGAATCTGTAAATATTAAAAGAGAAGATGTATATATAACTAACATTGTTAAATGTAGACCACCAAACAACAGAACCCCGACCAAGGAAGAAGCTAATACATGTTCCCACTTTTTACTTGCGCAAATTGAAATTATAAATCCAAAAATGATTGTGACGTTAGGGAAAGCAGCATTAGATTTCTTTGCAGGCAAAAGTTTACCAATAACCAAGGTTAGAGGTCAAGAATTTGAATGGAAGGCAGGAATAATAGTATTTCCAATGTTTCATCCTAGTTATCTTTTGCGCAATCCTTCAAAAGAAAAAGGTTCTCCTAAAGATTTAACTTGGCAAGATATTAAAAGGGTTAGAAAATATTATGATCAATTTTTAAAGGAGAGGAAAGTAAATGAGTGATAAAAAGCTTACTCCTGCACTTGAAAGCTATCTTGTGACAATTTATAAGTTATCAAAAAATGATGGAGTTACAAGGGTTTCAGAAGTGGCAAAAGTTAAGAATGTTAGTTATCCAAGTGTTACTACTGCAGTAAGAAAACTTGTAGATTTAGGATATGTTGAACATGAACGATATGGATTTATTAAACTTACACGTAAGGGAAAGAGACTTGCGATAACAATTTATAACGGAGAACTTAGAGTGAAATATTTCTTTATGTACGTAATTGGTTTTCCAGAAAATCGATCTCAACAAATTGCAGAAATGCTTATATATGGCTTGGATCACGAAACTCGAAAACAACTTAGAAGGTTTTATGCATTAATGATTGACTTTGATGAAAGTAAAACCAAAAAATTGATTGATTTTCTAAAGGAACAAAGAGAAAAACTAGGAGTTAAAAAAATACCAAAAGAGGCTTTAAAATTAAAGATGAGATTAAAGGAGGATGATTGATGAAAGCACTAGTAACTGGTGGAGCTGGATTTATAGGTTCTCATCTGGTTGATAAATTGATCGAGCTTGGTCTAGAAGTTGTTGTTGTTGACAATCTTATTAGAGGAAAGAAAGAAAATGTAAATGAAAAGGCACAATTGGTTATAGCAGATATAAGGGATGGAGAAAGTATTAAAAGAATTTTTGAAGAACACAAATTTGATTATGTTTTTCATCTTGCAGCACAAGCAAGTGTATCAGTGTCAGTGAAAGATCCCGTTGAAGATGCAAATGTAAATATAATTGGAAGTCTCAACTTAATTAAAAATTCTATTGATTATGGCGTTAAAAAATTTATATTTTCTTCAACTGGTGGAGCAATATATGGGGATAATGTAGAAATTTTTCCTACTCCTGAAAGTGTGTATCCTAATCCTATTTCACCATATGGAATTGCAAAATTTTCAGTAGAAAACTATTTAAAATTTGCCAAAAGAGAATTTGGTTTAAATTATACAGTATTAAGATATGCCAATGTATATGGACCACGACAGGATCCTTTTGGCGAAGCTGGTGTTATTGCGATTTTTATTTCTAGAATGTTAAATAATGAAGAAGTTATTATAAATGGAGATGGAGAATATATAAGAGATTACGTTTATGTTTCTGATGTTGTTGATGCAAATATTAGAGCAATGAAAAAAGGTGACGGTCTTGAAATAAATATAGGAACTTCAAGAGGAACATCTGTAAATCAACTTTTTTATTACCTGAAAAAATTTATAGATTATAGTAAAGAGCCTATTTATGGTCCACCTAGAAAAGGAGATATAAGAACAAGTCTTCTTTGTTATACAAGAGCTAAAGAAGAATTAAGATGGGAACCAAAAGTAGATTTGGAAAAGGGGTTGAAGCTTACAATTGAGTGGTTTAAGCGAAATTTTAAGACCAAAGACGTTTGATGATATTGTAGGGCAAAATCATATATTAGGAAAAGGAGCTATTTTAAGGATAGCTATAGAAAATGGCGAATTATTTTCTATGATCTTTTACGGACCTCCAGGGTGTGGTAAAACTTCTACAATGGAGTTAATAAAAACATATACGGATTATGAAGTCTATCATTTTAATGGAGCATTTGCATCAGTATCTGAAATAAAAAAAATACTTGAATATGCAAAAAAAGTTAAAGGAATAAAAAAAATTCTAATTTTTGTAGATGAAATTCATAGATTTAATAAAAAACAGCAGGATGTATTTTTACCTGGAGTTGAAGCTGGGGACTATGTTCTTATAGGAGCAACTACAGAAAATCCTTATAAAATGATAAACGAGGCTCTTCTATCAAGGGTAAGGGTAATTGCCTTTAAAAAGCTTACAAAAAATGATATTCAAGCACTATTAAATAAAGCAAAAGAAATTCAAAGAGTTTCATTAACCGAAGAAGCAATAAGTTTTATTTCGAATGTTTCAAATGGTGATGCTAGATTTGCAATAAATCTTTATGAAGTATTAAGTTTAATTGCTAAAGCTGAAGGAAAAGACATAATAGATAAAGAAATTTTATCTTTATATTCGGGAGAAGAAAAATATGTTTACAATGATAAAGAGCATTATAACCTTGCTTCAGCATTTATAAAAAGTATACGCGGTAGCGATCCAGATGCTGCTTTGTATTATATGGCAAGAATGATTGAAGGTGGAGAAGATCCAAGATTTATAGCAAGAAGATTAATAATTCTAGCAAGTGAAGATATAGGTCTTGCTGATCCAATGGCATTACTAATTGCAACTTCTACAGCTTATGCAGTTGATTATGTTGGCCTCCCCGAATGTTTATTGAATCTTTCAGAATGTGTAATATATTTATCCTCTGCACCAAAAAGTAATTCATCGACTAAAGCTTTAGGTGAAGCAATGGAAGTAGCTAAGAAAACTAGGGATGTTAATGTACCCAGAAATTTGTTGAATGTTCCAAACAGCGGATATCAGTATCCACATGAATTTGGTGGTTTCATTAAAAAAAGTTATCTGCCTAAAGAATTAAATGACAAAATTTTTTATGTCCCTAAATCAATTGGCAAGGAAAAGAAAATAAAGGAAATTTTGGAGACTCTCTGGAAGGGGGTCAAAAATTATGAAAACATATCTAAGGATGAAAATAAATAATACAATTGTTGAAGTAGTTAATGGTGATATTACAAAAGAAGAAACGGAAGCAATAGTAAATGCTGCAAATTCTCATTTGAGCCACGGAGGAGGTGTGGCAGGCGCAATAGTAAGAGCCGGCGGAAGGATTATTCAAGAGGAAAGTAATGAATATGTAAAAAATCATGGTCCTGTTGAAACTGGTGAAGTAGCTGTTACTAGTGCTGGAAGTTTACCTGCTAAGTATGTGATACATGCAGTTGGCCCAATTTGGAAAGGTGAAAAAGAAAACGAAAAAGAATTACTTGCAAAGGCTATAAGAAATGTTTTAAAAAAGGCAAACGAGCTAAAATTAAAATCAATCTCTATTCCCGCAATTAGTAGTGGAATATTTGGATTTCCAAAGAAACTATGTGCACAGATTTTTGCTGAAGAAATCGAAAATTTTTTAAAAAATAACAAGACGAGTTTAGAACTAATAAGATTAACAAATATAGATGAATATACTACAAATATTTTTATGAAAGTTTTTGAGGAAAAATTTAAAGATTTATATCGTATTTAACGTTCGAGCTTTCCTCTATAATTGCTTTTTTAGCTAGTTGATCGGCTATTTCATTGAATTTTGCACCTGAGTGTGATTTTATTTTATTAAACTTAATTTTGAAAAATTTTGAATAATAATCGTATTTTTCTTTATATAACTTTGTCAATAATGTATTTGTTTTCCACAATCCTAATGCCCATTTTTCTATACCTTCATAATCATAATTGATTTCTACACACTTTAGATTTTCATTTTTTGCATATTCAAATGCCAATAACGCTGCATAAATTTCTCCAGCAACATTTCTATGTTTTATAAATTCCTTGTTGTAATAACCTTTCCAATATTTTTCTATATCATTTTTCAAAACTACAAGGCCAGCTCCAAATTTTTTCTTGACATGATCATAACTTCCATCTATGTATATTTTTATACATTCGTTTTCATCTGTTATTTCTTTCTTTTCTTTTTCATTTTTTGTTTTTTGATTTTGATTTTTTAAACTGAAAATATTAAGAAATTCTATTGCTTTATCTTTACTGGTAGTTTCTAAAATTTTTAGAATAGTTGGTTCAAATTTTTTATTATAGTACAGCTGTACTTTGAGATAATTTTCACCTTTTTTTATAAAATATACTTCCTGAAACTGAAAATGTTCAACCCCAACTATTTTAAATGAGTTTTTCATAAAGATTTGATTGAAAGATTTATATAATTCTTTTAATCTATCATCAGGGAAAGTAAGAGAATTAGAAAATTCAATTTGTTTCTTTTTATTGAAATCTTCTTGTATTTTCATTTTGTCAAAAGAGTAAAAACTTAAATGCAATTTCCCACTTCCAAATTCAAGATTTTCGTTATTTTGCTTAATTTCAGAATTTTAGCTGCTCTTCCTGTTAGTGCTAAAATCAGAAAATTTATTTGATCTGTAGTTAACTCAAAATCACTCAAAAAGTTAATAAACATGTTATCATCACAATAGATTGTTTCTATTTTTTTAATCTTATAAAAAAAGAATTATTAAAAAAACAAGGGCAGAAAAAAATCTGCCCATTAAATGACCCATCTTCCATTTTCCATGATAATTACTTTTTCACCATCTTTGTATCCGGTAACTTTCATGTTTTCATTTCCAACCATAAAATCCACGTGAGTAATGCTTATATTTAATCCAGCGTTTTTAAGTTCTTCTTCATTTAATTTTTCTCCACCTTTTATACAACTTGTATATGCTCTTCCAAAAGCAAAGTGAGAAGCGGCATTTTCATCGAATAAAGTATTATAAAAGATTTTCTTCATTTGATAAATTGGAGAATCAACCGAAACTAAAGCCACTTCACCTAAGTATTTTGCACCTTCATCTGTTTCGAGAATCGTTTTTAATATTTCTTCACCAACTTCCACTTTAAAATTGATAACTTTTCCATCTTTGAATTCTAGTTCGAATTTATCAATTATATTTCCTGAATATACTAATGGTAAGCTGTTTTTTAATATTCCATTGATTTTTTCTCTATGTGGAGCAGTAAAAATTTCTTCAGTAGGAATATTTGGAACAAAAGAAACGCCATCTGCATTGTCTTGAGCACCAGATATCCATATATGATTTTCTGGAAGTCCAACTTTTAAGTCGGTTCCAGGACCTTCATAATGCAAATAGTCAAATTGCATTTGGTTTAGAAAATCAGTTATTTTTTGTAATTTTGAAATATGATTTTTCCAGTTATTTACAGGATTTCCATTTATTCTTGAAGCTTTTAAAATTAGTTCTAAAAGTTTTTCTTTAGTTCCATCTTTTCCAAGAACTTTTTTAGCCCAAGCTTCTGTAGGATATGCAGCTACACACCAACTTGCTTCATTTGACATTAATCTTCTTGAAAACTCTTTCATTGCTATATTTCTTGCTTTTGCAGCTACCCCAATTTTTTGAGGAGGAACATCTTTATAAATATCTGGATCACCACCTAATATAGTTAAAAAGGCAGCTTTTTTATCTAACAATTCTTTTAAAGCAGTAACTTCCCAAGATGGCACTTCTTGTAATGCTTTTTCTGAAGCTTTTTTTAGTCGAATTTTATTTGTGATTTCATCATTCCATTTAATGTATACATCATATGCTCCAAGATCAAACGCAATATCGGTAATTTCTTCAACTAATTCCTTAGTTTCTATTGGTGCTCTAACAAACAAAATTTGATCTTTTTGAAGATTAATACCTATTTTAAGAATAACCTCAGCATATTTTCTTATATCCACTTTTAATCCTCCTCTAGGATTTTTCTAATTTCTTTTTCAATTTCATCAGTTATCTTTTCTTTCACTTCGATAGCTTTAAGATTTTCATGAAGTTGTTCAATTCTAGATACCCCAAGGATTACACTACTTACATGTGGATTTAATAAACACCAAGCTATGGCAAGTTGAGAAAGTTTTGCATCTAAGCTATCTGCGATTTTTTGTAATTTGCGAAGTTTTTCAAATATTTTTTCACTTAAAATTCCATTTTCTTCGAGATGTTTTCTGAGATGTGGAAATCTTGCTAGCCTAGAATCTTCTGGAATACCATTATTGTATTTTCCAGTTAAAATACCTGAAGCCAATGGACTCCAAATTGTGAGACCCATACCATACTTTTCGTATATCGGAAGATATTCTTTCTCTACTCTGTCTCTAACTAGCATATTATATTGTGGTTGTTCAACAATTGGCGGTATACAATTTAATTCTTTGCATGCTCTATGAGCATTTTCAAGTTGTTCAGCGCTCCATTCAGAAGTTCCCCAGTATAATGCTAAACCATTTCTTATAATATAATCCATAGCAAGAACTGTTTCTTCAATTGGTGTTTCAGGATCAGGTCTGTGACAATATACAATATCAACATAATCTAGTTGTAGCCTTTTTAAAGATGCCCAAGTACCTTCTAAGAGATGTTTTCTTGATAATCCCCTATCGTTTGGTCCGTTTCCACCCCAAAAGATTTTAGTAGAAACGACAATATCACTCCTTCTAAACTCTTTTAAGACTTCTCCAAGCATTGATTCAGCCATCCCATTTGCATAGGCTTCAGCAGTATCAAAAAAGTTGATCCCATTTTTAAAAGCTTCTCGTACAATTTCTTTAGCACCAGCTATATCAAGTTGATTTCCAAAAGTAAGCCAAGAACCAAGTGAAAGTTCACTAATCTTTAAACCCCATTTTCCAACCTTTCTATAATTCATATTTCTCACCTCCTATCATTTGATTATAACATAAATTATGATAAAATTGTTAGGAAAACGAATAAAATTTGGAGGGGATTTTGTGGATCATAAAAACAGAGTTAATGTTTTTAATAGAGGAATATTTTCTTCGTTATTTCTTTTAAGTTGGCCAATAGTTATTTCAAATCTAATGCAAACTCTTTATAATGCTGTTGATGCTTACTTTTTAGGGAAATTGGGAAAAATTGAATTTTCGGCTCCTACTATTGTTTGGCCTTTGATCTTTGTTTTTATTTCATTGTCAATTGGTTTTACCCAAGCAGGTGTAACTTTAGTTGCTCAATTTACTGGAGCTAAAGATGAAAAAAATGCTAAAAAATCCGCTGGGCAAGTTTTATTGATTTCAATAATTTTTGGTATAGTACTTTCATTAGTTGGAATAATGGTATCTCGACCTGTAATTACTTTAATTGCAGGTGAAGAAAGTAAGGAAGTGATTAAATATGCAGTTTCTTATTTTAATCTAATAATGCTTGGGCTTCCATTTGGTTTTATTTTTAATTCAGCTTCTTCTATTTTGAGAGGTTGGGGAGATTCAAAATTTACTTTAAATATAATGTTTATCTCAACTATATTGAATATAATCTTGGATCCAATTTTAATTTTTGGATTGCTCGGCTTTCCAAAAATGGGAGTGAACGGAGCTGCTATAGCTACAACCATTGCCAGAATTTTGGCTGCAGTTATATCTCTTAATCATTTGTTTACTGGAAAAAGAGGTTTTAAAATCACTCTAAAATGTTTGATACCTGATTTGAATTTAATTAAGAAGGTTTTTAGGATAGGTCTTCCTGGTTCTATAAGTATGACTTTTACTTCTTTAGGTTTTGTAGTTATTATGAGGTTTGTTTCAAGTTTTGGACCAACTGTTATCAGTGCATATGGAGTTGGAAATAGAATAATTAATTTCATTACGATGATATCATTTGGGATTGGAAGTTCAGTAACGACAATGATAGGCCAATTCTTAGGTGCTAATGATATTAAAAATGCAGAAAGGACAGTTAAAGTAGCTTTTATTACTAATTTTTCAATTGTCTTTTCTTTAAGTGTGCTTACTTTTTTCTTTGGAGGTAATTTAACACAGTTTTTTATTAATGATCCCGAAGTAATCCAAGTCGGAAATTTATTTTTTAAATTTGTTTCTTTTTCACTTCCTTTTTTCACATCTATGACTGTTTTTACCAATACATTAATAGGTGCTGGACGTACAGATTTATCTATGATAGTTGATATTACAAGGCTTTGGGGAATTAGAGTGCCTTTGATAGCTATTTTATCATCGCGTTTTGGTTTTAAAGGATTATTTATTGCTATGATAATAAGCAATATTTCTGCTTTAATTCTTGCTTGGTTGTTTGTTAAGTTTGCTAATTGGAAAAAGTCTATTATTCAAGATAAAGGGGGGAAATTATGATTTACACGAGTGAAAAGGTAAAAAAGAAAGAAAGAAGGTTTTACAAAGATTTAGATTCAACTGATGCTGATGCAATTATTGCAAAATTAAATGAACTTATTAATATTAAAATTGAAAATGAAAAAGATTTAATTGAAATTGTTGAGAGATTTACAGAGTTGGAAGACATTATCCGTGAAGAAATGGGCTGGAGATACATCAATATGACAAGGTTTGCTGATAAAAAAGAGTATGCTGAAAAGTTTAACGACTATTTTGCAAATATTGTTTCAAAAGCCAAACCATATTCAGTAAAACTTGAAAAGAAAATATATGATTCACCTATTTCGAAAAATATTTCTGATGAGTATAAGCATATGATAAAAATTATATCTAAAAATATAGAGTTATTCAAAGAAGAAAACATTCCTTTGCAGATAGAAGAAAGAAAAATTGCAAATAAATATGGAGCTATTTTTGGAGCAATAACAGTTAAATTTAGAGGTGAAGAAAAAACACTTCAACAGTTAGTACCATATTTAAAATCTCCAGACAGAGAAACTAGAGAATTGGCCTGGAGAAAAAGATTTGAAGGGATATTATCAAAAAAGGATGAATTTAACAATATTTTTGATGAGTTAAAAGACTTGAGAATAAAACAAGCAAAGAATGCGGGTTTTGAAAATTATAGAGATTACATGCATGAATTGAAAGGTAGAACAGAGTATACGGTTGAAGATGTTTTAAAATTTCACGAGTCAGTTGAGAAAAAAGTTATGCCCTTTTTCAAAGAACGTATGGAAAAAAGGGCTAAGAAATTAAGAATAGATACTTTAAGACCATGGGATAGATCTGTAGATGTAGATGGAAAAGTTTTAAAACCATTTAATACAATTGATGAGTTTGTGGATAAAGCTATTAGAGTTTTAGGAAAAGTTAAACCTCTTTTCGGTGAAAGATTAGAATTGATGAAGAATTCAGGGTTATTGGATTTAGAAAATCGAAAAGGAAAGGCACCTGGAGGATACAATTATCCTTTACCTGAAACTGGTGCTCCATTTATTTTTATGAATGCTACAGGACAGAGCAGCGACGTAAGAACATTACTACATGAATCTGGACATGCTATGCATACATTTGAAACAGTAAATATTCCAATAATATATTATAGACCTTCGCGTTCAGAAATTAATGAACTTGCTTCAATGAGTATGGAACTTTTAACATTACATTATTGGAATGAATATTATAAAGATGAAGAAGATTTTAGAAAGGCAATGATAGAAGAACTTGAAAATGCTGTTCTATTTTTACCGTGGTGTATGACTGTAGATGCTTTTCAACATTGGATATATACAAACCCAGACCATACTCCAGAAGAAAGAGCTAATTATTTTGGAAAATTAATGGACAAATTCAATCAAGGTGTTGATTGGGCATCACTTGATGAAGAAAAAAGATACAGATGGTTGTTCCAACTTCACATTTTCCAAGTTCCGTTTTATTATATTGAATATGGCATTGCTCAATTGGGTGCTTTGTCTATATACAAAAATTATTTGGAAAATCCTGAAAAAACAATAGAAAACTATATTAACTTCTTGAAAACCGGTTATAAATTACCAATAGATAAGGTATATGAAGTAGCCGGAATAAAATTAGATTTTTCCGAATCTTACATAGGAGAGATTGTTGATTTTGTAAAACACAGAATAGAAGAACTTGAAAAGTAAGAAAATAGTTTTCAAAAAGTATTTTAGATGGCCTTTAGGCCATCTTTTTTTGACATAATTTTAATTAGATGTATAATAGTTTTATGTCAAACTATTTTTTTTTTAAAAGTGAGGTGAGAGACTTGAAACGTGAATTTTCAGAAGTTTTTTTGCTGTTAAATGAATTTGGAAAAGTTAAATTTCAAATTTTAAAAAATGAATTAGAAGCTTTTCATGTGCATCCCGGTCAAATTCCAATGCTTTTTATAATTTCAAAAAATCCTGGAATATCTCAAATTGAAATTGCAGAAAAATTAAAAGTTTTTCCTTCAACTGTAGCTATTATGATTAAAAGAATGGAAAAAGTTGGATTAATAAAAAGAGAAAAAAATGAAAAAGATAAAAGAGAGTTAAAAGTTTTTTTGACAGAGAAAGCTAATAATTTAATTGATAAAATATTAGGAAAATTGAAGATTTTTGAAAAAGAAAGTTTAAAGAATTTTAGTGAAGAAGAAATAGAAACATTAAAAAATCTATTGAATAAAATGCTAAAAAACCTGGAGGCGATGAAAAATGATGAAACTATTTAAGTATCTTAAAAAGTATACATTTTTCATAATTTTGGCAATAACTTTTGTTACCTTTCAGGGCCTGTTAAATTTATACTTACCAGATTTAATGGGAGACATTGTAAATAAAGGAGTCACTAGAGGGGATGTAGACTATATTTTAAGTGTTGGTGGAAAAATGCTTTTTGTTACATTGTTAAACATTTTATCAGCCATTATTTCAACTTATTTTGCAGCGAAAGTTGCTATGTTATTTGGAAAAGATTTGAGAAGTATGGTGTTTGAAAAAGTAATGAATTTTTCACTATATGAAATAGATAAATTTGGGACTTCAACTCTAATTACTAGAAATACTAATGATATAACTCAAATTCAAATGGTTGTTTTTATGCTTTTAAGATTGGTAGCTTTGGCTCCGGTAACTGCAATAGGTGGTACAATAATGGCTATTTCAAAAAGCCCGAAACTTACAATGGTTTTGCTAGTTGCTATTCCAGTAATGTCTGTAGCAGTATATTTTATTGCAAAATACACAATGCCACTTTTTAGGTCAATGCAAAAAAAGATAGATAGAATAAATAGGATATTAAGGGAAAATTTAACTGGTGTTCGGGTAATAAGAGCATTTAATAAAACTAAATATGAAAAACAAAGATTTGAAGAAGCAAATGAAGATTTAACGCAAACTGCATTGAAGGTAAATCGTGTTTTTGCATTAGTTTTTCCATTGATAATGTTAATAATGAATTTTACAATAATCTTTTTGTTTTGGATAGGAGCTGTTCAAGTGGATAAAGGAGCACTTCAAGTAGGGGATATAATGGCTGTAATGCAGTATGTATTACAAATACTGTTTTCTTTTATAATGATTTCAATGATCTTTATCTTTATTCCTAGAGCATCGGCCTCTGCAGAAAGGGTATATGAAGTTTTAACAACACAATCAAAAATAAAGGATCCTGAAAAATCTCTTTTGCCAAAAGGAAAAGGAAACATTGAATTCAAAAATGTAACATTTTATTTTGAAGGTGCAAAAGAACCTGCATTACAAAATATTTCTTTTGAAGCGCATCCAGGTGAATTCATAGGAATTATTGGAAGCTCTGGTTCGGGAAAAAGTACTTTGGTTAATTTATTATTGAGGTTTTACGATGTTTCAGAAGGTGAAATATTAATAGATGGTGTAGATATAAGAAAGATAACCCAAAAGGAATTAAGAAAAAGAATTTCTTTGGTTCCTTCAAGGCCAGTTATTTTTTCTGGAACTATTGAAGATAATGTAAGAATAGGAAAGGATGATGCAACTGAAGAAGAGATAATAGAAGCATTGAAAATAGCACAAGCTTGGGAATTTGTTTCTAAACTACCAAAAGGTATTAAAACAGAAGTATCTCAGGGTGGTACAAATCTTTCAGGTGGCCAAAAGCAGAGACTTGCAATAGCAAGGGGAATAGTAGGAAAAAAAGATATTTATATTTTTGATGATTGTTTTTCAGCATTAGATTTTAAAACTGATTCTAAGGTAAGACTTGCTTTAAGAGAAAAATTAAAGGATTCAACAGTTATTATAGTCTCATTAAGAGTTGCAACAATAATGAATTCAGACAAAATAATTGTTCTTGATAATGGAAAAATAGTAGGAATTGGAACTCACAAAGAATTGATGAAAACATCTCAAGTGTATAGAGAAATTGTTTCTTCTCAGCTTTCAGAGGAGGAGATAGCATGAGTGAAAATAAAAGATCTACAAGCAGAGCAGGTGGAGGCCACGGACCTATAAGAGTTTCTTTTGAAAAACCTAAAAATTTTAGAAAAACTTTTTTGAGATTAATGAAATATTTAAAACCATATATTATTCCATTGATCATAATTTTTGGTCTTGCAATAACAGGAACAGTTCTCAATATAATGGCACCGAAAATTTTGGGTCAAGCTACAACTAAAATATTTCAAGGTTTTCTTGCAAAAAGAATCTTTCCAAAAGCAAAACTTGATCTTGATGGAATTTTGCAAATTTTAATAAAAGTTGGGATTTTATACGGCTTATATTCTTTGTTTATGTATATTCAGCAATACATGATGGCTGGAATTTCTCAAAAAATTGTTAAAAAACTAAGAACGCAAGTAATGGATAAGTTGACAAAACTTCCTTTAAAATTTTATGATTCTAGAACTCATGGGGAAATTCTGAGTAGAGTTACAAATGATATTGACCTGATAAGTAACACTTTGAATCAGAGTTTAACTCAGTTTGTAACCTCAATAGTATCTATAGTTGGAGTTACTATTATGATGTTAACTATAAGTCCTTTATTGACCTTAGCTACTCTTGTGATTCTGCCAATTAGTTTAATAATAATAAGTTTTATAATAAAAAGATCACAAAAATATTTTAAAATGCAACAAAAATCCTTGGGAGATGTAAATGGACATGTTGAAGAAATGTTTGGAGGACTTGTTGTAGTTAAAGCGTATAACCAGGAAGAAAAAAGTATAAAAGTTTTTGAGAAATATAACAATGACTTATATAATGCTGCCTGGAGAGCACAATTTGTTTCAGGTATTACAATGCCTTTAATGAGATTTATCAGTAATTTAGGTTATGTAATTGTTGCAGTAGTTGGTGGAATAATGGTTACAAAGCGAACAATTGAACTAGGAGATGTTCAAGCATTTATTCAATATTCCAATCAATTTACTCAACCAATTACTCAAGTAGCAAATATTATGAATATGATTCAATCAACTATTGCAGCTGCAGAAAGAGTTTTTGAAATTTTGGATGAAGAAGAAGAAATTCCCGACCCAGCAGATGCTATTGAACTTACAAGGGTAGAAGGAGACGTTAATTTTGAACACGTTTATTTTAGCTATAGACCTGATAAAAAATTAATTGAAGATTTGAATATTGAAGTTAAAAGTGGTCAGACAGTTGCAATAGTAGGACCTACGGGTGCTGGAAAAACAACCCTTGTAAATTTATTAATGAGATTCTATGAAATTCAAGGTGGAAGAATTACAGTAGATGGAATAGATATAAGAAAAATTAAAAGAGATAGTCTGAGAAAAGTTTTTGGAATGGTACTTCAAGATACATGGCTTTTTAATGGAACAGTTAAAGAAAATATAGCTTACGGAAAAGAAAATGCTACTGAAGAAGAAATTATTGATGCTGCCAAAAAGGCTCACGCACACCACTTTATTATGGCATTGCCGGGTGGATATGATGCCATCATAAATGAGGAAGCTTCAAATATTTCTCAAGGTGAAAAGCAACTTATTACAATAGCTAGAGCCTTTATAGCTGATCCTGACATATTGATTCTTGATGAAGCAACAAGTAATGTTGACACACTCACTGAAAAGCTTATACAAAAAGCAATGAGGAATTTAATGCATAGTAGAACCAATTTTGTAATTGCTCATAGGTTATCAACTATAGTAGATGCTGACATAATACTTGTAATGAATGAAGGTCAGATAATTGAAAAGGGTACTCATAAAGAATTAATGGCTAAAAATGGCTTTTATGCAGAATTGTATAAGAGTCAATTTTTAGGTGCGTATGTTTAAGGATGGCTTTCAAGCCATCCTTTTTTTATTGAAATTGTGGTAAAATATGAAATGAAGGGAGGTATAGATTTGGAAAAAGTTATACTCATAAGGTATGCTGAAATCGGATTAAAAGGAAGAAATAGAGGTTATTTTGAAAGGAAATTAATCGAAAATATAAGAAAAATTGCAAGGCCTCCAGAAGTAAATAAAAGATATGGCAGGATAGTAATTAGGTTAAAAAATCAGGATTTTGATAATATTGAGAAAAATCTAAAATATGTTTTTGGTATTCAAAATTATAGTTATGCATTTGCAGTTTCACATAATATTGATGAAATTAAAAATGCTGTTTATGAGTTAGTTAAGTTAAATTTAAATAACTATAAAACTTTTAAAGTGGAAACAAAAAGGTCATTCAAGAATTTTCCAATGAAATCACTTGAATTTAGTGCATTTATAGGTGGTTTTATACTTGAACATTTTCCAGAACTAAAAGTAGATGTTCATAATCCTGATTTAACTATTGGTATAGAAATTAAAGAAAAAGAAGTTTTTGTTTTTGCTGGAAAAAAGAAATTATATGGTGGTTTACCAGTTGGAGTTTCGGGGAAAGCATTGCTTTTACTTAGTGGAGGTATTGATAGTCCAGTAGCTGGATGGTATATGATGAAAAGAGGAGTTAGTATTGAAACAATTAGTTTTTTAAGCCCACCCTTTACAACGGAAAAATCAGTGAAAAAAATTCTTGATTTAGCTGAAAAACTTTCAAGATACATGCCTGATTCTTTAAGGGCTTGGATTATTCCTTTTACGGAAGTACAACAGTATATTAAGCAAAATGTTCCTGATAGATATTCATTAATAATTCAAAGAAGAAGCATGATGAGAATAGCAAACCAATTATCAAAAATGATTAAAGCTAAAGCTCTCATAACCGGAGAAAATTTGGGACAAGTGGCAAGTCAAACATTGACAAATATGCATAGTATTGAAGAAGCTTCAAATTTGCCAGTTTTAAGGCCATTAATAGGTTTTGAAAAGATGGAAATTGTTGAGAAAGCTAAAGAAATTGAAACATATGAGATCTCTATACTTCCATATATTGATAGTTGTGTAGCATTTGCACCTAAAAATCCTGCTACAAGTTCTAATGTTAGCGAAATTAAAAACATAGAAAAAGATTTGGAAAAATTATCTGATTTAGAAAATAGCGTTTTGGAAAAAGCTGAAAAATTTGTATTTTAGGAGGGAAATATGAATAAAATTTTAAGGTTTTTTTATACCCTCTATTTATTTATTGGAGCAGCTATATATGTATTTTTTTATGGTGGAATAGTGTTAATAATTGGTGGACTATTGCGAATATTTAGTAAGAATTTATCTAATAAATTTGTAGTTGGGCAAATAGAAACATTTGGAAGGATGACTTTTAAACTATTGGGAATTAAGGTTTATAAATTTGGTGAGTTGAAAAATACAAATGATAATTTTTTGGTTGTTTCAAATCATCAAAGTGCGCTTGATATACCTTTAATTATAGGATATGTGACACCTGCAGCGTTTATTGCAAAAAAAGAATTGGGGAAGATACCTGGCATTAATTGGTATTTAAAATATTTAAACAGTGTTTTAATTGACAGAGGAAACATTCGTCAGACTGCTCTTGCTTTAAAAGAAGTTGTAAAAAAAATGAATGAAGGGGTACATTTTGTGATTTTTCCTGAGGGTACTAGATCAGTTGATGGAAAAGTTCTTCCATTTAAACCTAGAAGTTTAGAACTTGCTTTTAAAAATAAAATTAAGGTTTTGCCTGTCTCATTATGGGGGCTTCATAAAGTTTGGAATAAAAAAAGTTTTCTTATAAAAAGACATCCGGTATATCTTAAAATACATGATTTAGTTGATCCTTCAGATTTTGCCAATGAAGAAGAATTTAGGATTTATATTGAAAAAATAATTAAAGAAGGTGTTGAGTTTTTAGAAAGGAGGTATTATAGTGAAAAAAGCAAAAGTTAAAGCTCTTGTTTTAGATAAGTTAAATAATGCCCCTGTTGTTTTACTTGAAATAGAAGGAACAAAAAAAATACTTCCGATTTGGATAGGAGCATGTGAAGCAAGTGTAATAGCGATGATATTAGAAGAAAATGAATTTGAAAGGCCTCTTACTCATGATTTAATGTTAAATGTTATAGAAGGTTTAGAAGCAAAGGTAGAAAATGTAGTTATTAATAAAATAGAAAACAATACATTTTATGCAAGAGTTGTGTTAAGAGATTTAACAATTCCACCAGATGATGAAGAACAATATATAGAATTTGATGCACGTCCATCTGACAGTATAATTTTAGCTCTTAAAACAAATTCCCCGATATTTGTTTCAAATGAAATAGTAGAATCTCATACAATTGAATTTGAGGGTGAAAGTTTTGAATCAGAAGATGAAGAATTTAAAAAGTTTGTCGAAAATCTAGATATTAATGAGTTTAGAAAAAGAATAAAAAAAGATGAAGATAATTAAAAGGCAAGGAGGAATAAGATGTTACATCTATTCTTAGGGCATTATGTAGCAGATCATGGTTTTACAAATAATAGTAAAATAAGACACTTAAAGGGTTGGAAAATAATTGAGCATATGATATGGTCTATATTTGCTATTTTAGCTTTTACATTTGATACTTTATTATATGAATTGCCAGTGATTTTATTTTCATTTATTGCTATACATTTAGTATTAGATTATCTGAGAATTAAAGTTTCTAAAAAATTTCATTATCATCTTATTGAATTAAGTGGCATCTTAATTGCTTTGATTTTCAACTATTTTGTAGCTGATTATTTTAAGACATCTTATCTTTCAAAAGAATTTGTTTTATATATTCTTGGAATGGCTTTAGTAACAACTTTATTGTCTTACATATTTAGAAATTTCTATCCTGGGATTGAGGATTTTGAAGATTTAGAAGGAATCTCAGAAAGACTTGCTTTTTTTGTATTTTTCTTGGCTAATAAACCTGTTTTTGCGTTTATTTCACTAGCTCTTGGGTTTTTGTACAGAATTTGGAAAATAAGGAAATTTGATCACGTTTGGTGGATTAGTCCATTATATGCAGTAATATTTACTATTTTATGGAAGGGGCTTATTTTTTAGCCACATTTGAGGGGGGTCCCCTATGAAGAAGATAAAATTTTATGTATATTTTGCATTTTTAATTGCAGCTATAATCGGAATTTTATTAGTTATAAATTATTCTAAAACAACACCACCAGAAATTATTTTGATAGAGCCTGAGAATGGTTCTTTTTTAAAGACAAGAAATGTAACTCTTTCTTGGAAAGTTAGTTATGAAAAAGAAATAAATTTTATTAAATCACTATATTTTGGCTCAGCTACTCCTACCGAAATTGTATATGAAGGCTTAGATAATTCTTATACAATTAACGATTTGAAACCCGGAACATATTATTGGAAAGTTGCTTTAAAGTATGGAAAAAGGGAAATTGAAAGTCCTATTTATAGCTTTACTGTTGTTAATGTTCCTCCTCAAATTCCTATTTTGCAATCACCAAAAAATGAAGTTAAAATTACTGAAATGCCTATAGAATTTACTTGGGTAGCTAATGATCCAGATAACGATGAGTTAAGATATGATTTTTATTTAGGCAAGTACTCAGTTCCTGAGAAATTTGCTGAAGAAATTTCTGAGAACCGTATTATAATAAATGATTTGATTCCAGGAAGATATTACTGGAAAGTAGTAGCAAAAGATTCTTTCGGTGGAAAATCTGAAAGTGAAATCTATTCTTTTGAATATCTTGGCGAAGAAATTAATATACCAATTTTAAACTTGGAAAAACATGATAATTATGTAAAAGTTTTTTGGGAAAAGTCTGAAGACCTTAAATATACATTGGAATTGTATGAAGATGGAAATATAAAAACAATTCCTGTAGAAGAATCATTTTATAATATTAATATTATTCCAGGTGTAAAATATAAAGTCAGATTAACGGTTGAAGATGAATATGGACGTACTGCATATAGTGAATTTAAAGAATTTTCTAAAGAAAACACCCCACCTAAATTTACTATTCTATTTCCTCCTGATAATTTAAAAGGAGCAACTGACAAAATCGTCTTTAGATGGGAAGTTATCGATCCAGATGATGATGCCTTCGTTAATTTTTACTTTGGGGAAACTCCAAATGAGCTTAAATTGAAAGTTTCAAATTATAAAGGAAAAATTTTTGAAGTACGAAATTTGCAACCTAACACAGATTATTATTGGAAAATAATTATTTATGATTCATTTACTAAATTAGAATCTCCAATATATAAATTTTCTACTGGTCCACTTGTTAAAATAAAAAACATTTATGGTACTGCTGCTGATGATATCGTTAACGATCTTATAAAATATGAAAATAGCTATGTAATTTTAGGAACACGAAATAATATTGAGCCATTTTTATTAAAAATTAAAGATTTTAATGATGAAGATGTATTTGAATTAAATTTAAATGAAAAGGGACAAGGGGTAAAAGTCTTGGAACATAACGAAAGTTTGTATATACTAGGAAATTCAGAAAAAAATAATGGCGATTTATTTTTAGCATCTGTGAATAATTGGAAAGTTGAATGGATAAAAAATTACGGTGGTTTTTTCAAAGATATTGCTTCTGATATGTTGATTGAAGATGATGGGCTTTTGATACTTGGATATAGTTGGTCAGATGATTTTATAGGCAAACTTTATGGTTGGTGTGATGTATTTTTGATGAAGGTCGATTTCCAAGGAAATATAAAATGGATTAAAAAATTCGGTGGAGAACAATATGATGAAGGGCTCAGAATTCAAAAATTGAATGATGGTTATGTGATTGCGGCTAATACTACTTCCTTAAAATTTGATGTTCCAAAAAATTATGGTTCAAAAGATATGTGGATTTTTTCAATTGATAAACAAGGAAAATTTAAATGGTTAAGAGTATTTGGAACAAAAGATTCTGATGAAGTTTCTAATATGAAAGTAATTGATGGAAAGATTTATGTAATTGGTAAAACATATAAAGAAAAAGATAACGAAATTGATGAAAACTCAAATATATGGATTATAGTTTTAGATGAAAAAGGAAATAAAATTCAGGAATATTTATTATCGGGAAACGGTAATGATGTAGCAAACGATATTTTGAAGATTGGTAAAGATGAATTCTTATTGTTGGGCTATACTAATTCGACTTCTGGAGATTTTTATACAAATTATTATTCAAAAAAAGGCTATTATGACTTTTTCATTTCAAAGATTTTTAAAGGGGATTTGGAATGGTCAAGAGTTTCTGGCGGATATGGTTATGATATGATAAAAAAAGCTTTAATTGATGGTGATGATATAATTTTTGTTGGAAATAGCTCATCTTCTAATGGCGAATTTGATTTTAATAATGGTGGCTTTGATATTTTTATTGGAAATATGAAAATTGAGAGGTGATTTTTGTTGATAAAAGAGTTTCTGAAAAAGAGGTGGCCATTCTATCTAGCAGGAATTATAACCCTTATTGTTGTAGATACTTTGCAATTATTTGTTCCAAAGTTTATTTCAAAGGCTATTGACAGTTTAAACGTAGAAACTCCTGATATTTCTTTAGCACAATTAATGGCACTTGGTATTGTTGGAATAGCAATAGGAATGTTTATAACAAGATTTTTATGGAGAATATTTATAATGGGTAGTTCTAGAAAATTTTCTTACGAAGCAAGAAAAGTTTTATATGATAAAATTTTATCTCTTGATATGTCGTTTTTTGATAAGCATCGAAGTGGAGATTTAATGGCACATTTTACTAATGATATGAATAACATTGAAAGAATGTTTGGACCAGGTATAGTCATGATGGTTGATGCAATTTTTATGTCATCTATTACTTTGTTTTTCATGGCAACAAGTGTTGGTTGGCATCTTACATTGATTGCACTTATTCCTCTTCCAATAATTGCATTAATATCTTTGACTTTTGGTAAATTTATTTATAAACGTTCAAGAAAAGTTCAAGATACCTTTTCTGACCTTAGTGGTTTTACTGAGGAAACTATAGACGGGATAAGAGTTGTTAAGACATTCTCTATTTTACCTAAATTTCAAGAAATTTTTTCTAAACGTGCTTTAAACAATTTCAAAGCAACAATTTCGTTGATAAAGATTTGGGGAATTATGTGGCCTTTGATACATTTTATTAGTTCTTTAGCTTATTTTTTGACAATTGTTTATGGTGGGCCAATGGTAATAAATTCTAAAATTACTTTAGGAGAATTTTTTGCTTTTAATAACTACATTGGAATGATCGTTTGGCCTTTAACTGCCTTTGGTTGGGTAATTAATATTTTACAAAATGGAAGAGCTTCTTATGCAAGAATAAAGAAGATTTTAGATACACAGCCTCAAGTAAAGGAACCTTTACAACCTGTGGAGATAGATAGGATTAAGAGCATTATGATTAAAAATTTAAACTATGCTTATCCTGGGACAAATAGATTGGTATTAAAAAATATTAATATGATTATAGAAGAAGGGCAATTAGTAGGTATTGTTGGAACGGTCGGAAGTGGAAAATCAACAATAGTTAAGATTATAAGTAAGCTTTATCCAGTAGAACGAAATCATGTTTATATCAATGGAGTTGATATAAACGATATACCTTCCGAGATTGTAAGAACCAAAATTTCTTATGTTCCGCAAGAAACATTTTTATTCTCTAGTTCTGTTAAAAATAATATTGCTTTTGGGCTTGAAGATTTTGATGAGTGGCAAGTTAAAGAATACGCAATGATTTCTGCTGTGCATAGAGATATTGAAAAATTCCCAAAAGGTTATGATACAATAGTTGGTGAAAGGGGAGTTACACTTTCAGGAGGCCAAAAACAAAGAATTACAATTGCAAGAGCTCTTATGAGAGATGCTGACGTTTATATTTTTGATGATTGTTTATCAGCTGTTGATCCTGAAACTGAAGAACAAATTATAAAAAGCCTTAGAAGAAGTATGCAAAATAAAACGATGGTTATTATTACCCATAGATTAAAAGTGTTGCAGGATGCTGATATTATTTATGTATTTGATGATGGCGAAATTGTTGAAAAAGGTAAGCATGATGATTTGCTCAAAAAAGAAGGTTTATATGCAAGAATGTATAGGAAACAATTAATTGAAGAAGAACTTTAATATCATTTCAAAAGGAGGTGTACATATGAGGAAGACTAAGCTAGTGTTATTTTTATTGCTTTTAGTTGCTATTAGTCTTTTTGCAACAAAACTCACTGTTTTTCATATTAACGATACACATGGTCATGCTTGGACATTTAGTGAGTACAAAAATCCAGATATTGGGGGTTTTGCAGTAATTGCTTCAATAATCGATGAAGAAAGGGCTGTAAATCCAAATGTTTTATTTTTACATGCGGGAGATATCAACACAGGTGTTCCAGAATCTGATCTTTTAAATGCATTACCAGACATTTTCGCACTCAACAGAATGAAACTTGATGCAATGGCAGTTGGAAACCACGAATTTGATAAAGACAGATCAGTTCTTGAATATCAAATGAGTATAGCAAAATTTCCTTTCTTATCAGCTAATATTTATAAAGATGGAAAACCATTCTTTACTCCATACATTATTAAAAATGTTGGTGGCGTAAAAGTAGCAATTATTGGATTTACAACTGAAGAAACAGCTATTCTAGAACCGTTATATTCTTCCGATTTAGAATTCAAAAATGTAGTTGAAGTTGCAAAAGAATTAGTTCCAAAATTAAGAGAAGAAGCCGATGTTGTAATTGCTCTAACTCATCTTGGAATGGGTATGGAACATGCGGGTAATTATACAACTTCAGAACAACTTGCCCAAGAAGTGGAAGGTATAGATATAATTATAGATGGTCATAGTCATACTAAATTAGAAGAAGCAAAAGTAATTAATAACACAATTGTTGTTCAAGCTTGGGAATGGGGTAAAATTTTAGGAAAATTAGAACTAGATGTTGAAGATGGAAAAATTGTGGATTGGAATTGGACACCAATTCCAGTTAAGTTAGCTGATTTTGAAGAAGCATTATATGTAAAAGTTCCTCTTGATGTATTCAAGAAAATGGGTTCAGAAAAGTTAGATACAGTAATTGGCGAAACAAAAATATTACTTGATGGTGAAAGAAGCCATGTAAGGTCAAGAGATACAAATCTTGGTCATTTAATTACCGATGCAATGTTATGGAAAACTGGTGCAGACGTTGCCCTTCAAAATGGTGGAGGTATAAGAGCGTCAATTCAACCTGGAAAAATTACAATCAGAGACATTTTAACAGTATTACCTTTTGGAAATACAGTATATGTAATGAAACTAAAAGGCTCTGAATTGTTAAAAGTTCTCGAATATGCAGCAAGTCTTGAAGAAGGAAAAGGTGCATGGCTACATGTTGGAGGGTTAACTTGGAAGAGCGTTGGTGCAAAAGTAACTGAAGTTATGGTAAACGGTGAACCGCTTGATCCAGATAAAGTCTACACAGTAGTAACAAACAATTACATGGCTGGTGGCGGTGATGGATACACCGTTCTTAAAGAAAATAAAGATTCCGGATATGATACAGGATTTGTCCTTGCAGATGTAGTTGTAGAATATATTCAAAAAGGATTAAATGGTAAAATAGAATCTTATGATGATACCCCAAGATACATTAGAATGAAAGAAGAAGCTCCAAAAAGTGTTATTAATAACGGAACATTTGATGAAGCAATAGCAAATGATCCAGAAAATCCATATAGATGGTGGATATGGCAAGCAAGTGATTACAACATAAGCAATGCAAAAGTTGGAGAATATGGTGTTAAAGACGGATATGCATACATCAAAATAAAATATCCTGGTGGAGAAACATGGCACATTCAATTCAACCAATGGATAAAGCTTGAA